>JAZNBQ010000033.1:0-9585 GCA_045587065.1 Acutalibacteraceae bacterium
CACTATAAGACATAAAAATAAAGAAGTTATTCTTCGTATCATTAACTGTCCCTTTCAATTTAAAAAATAAGAGGGGAAATTTCCCCTCTTATAAAGAAAATTTATGCCAGATTAGTCAGCAAGTCCGATAGCTTTAGCCATTGCTTCCTGATAGTCGTAAATTGCAATTGTACATTTAGCAGCTAAGTCTTCGTCAGTTGGACGCATTGTTCCATCGTTCTTTGTATCAGCAGTAGAAATAGCTTTAATTTCGTCTGCAGTTTTGCCAACTACGTAATCTGTTAAAGCATTTACCTGAACATACCACTCTGCGATAGAGCCACCGTAGGTAACCATATTGTAGTTTTCTTTTAGAACTCTCTTAGTGTCTGTGTACTTAGTATCTCCAATTTCACCATCAATATCAAATGAAACCTTTGGTTCAACAGCGTCAACGATAGCAGCAAGAGTTTTACCGTCACCATCTACAACTACAGCAGAGATTGTAGATGCAAAGCTAGCTTCGCCATCGTTTTCATCATCAGCAGCTTTTGATGCAGCTGCGGTTGTAATAACAGCAAGTCCTAAATCCATATCATTAGCCTGGAAGGTCTTTGCCTGGTCATCAGCACAAGCCTTAGCAATAGCAGCTTTGAAACCGCTAACATCCATTGTGCAACCTGCGATTAAATCAGCATTTTTATCAATAGCAGCAACCTGGTCAGCAGTTTTGCCGACAACGTAATTTGCAAAGAAATCAGCTTGTTCATACCATTCTTTGCCAATACCGCTAGCCTGTTTCATATTATAATCATCTTTTAATTCATACTTGGTTTTGAATTCTTTCTTTGCATAACCTTCTTCAAGTTCGCCATCAGCAACGCTAAGTGCGCTCTGAGCAGTGTCAACCTTACAGTCAACAATTTTTCCGTCTTTGTCAAGAACAACTGTTGCTATTGTTGCTACTGCTTCAGCAGTACCTGCCTTAGAAGAAGCGGTGGAGACATCAATTCCCATACCTAATTTGTAATCTGACTTTTTGATAACTGGTCCGCACGCTGTCATGCAAACAAGCATAGCAACTGCAAGTAACAAAACGAGTAATCTTTTCATTGTTGGTAGTCCTTTCACAAAAATTTTCTATAGAGGTATTATTACCTCTCAATGTCAATTTTACACAATTATTGGCAAATGTCAATACATATTTAAAAAATTGTTATTTTTTTAACAAATTAGTTCTTTAACCTGTTAATTTTGTCACGTAGCATAGCTGCATGTTCAAATTCAAGCATTTCAGCCGCCTGTTTCATCTCCTTTGTCAACAGAGAAATTAACTTCTCTTTCTCAACCTTTGACATCTTAGAAATGCTCTTTTCCTTATCTGTCGGTTTTGAAGTCATCTCAATAATATCAGAAACATCCTTTGTTACAGATTTAGGAACAATAGAGTGCTCAACGTTATATTGGTTTTGAATTTCTCTACGTCTATTTGTTTCAGTAATGGCTCTCTCCATTGAAGGTGTTACCGTGTCGGCATACATAATAACCTGTCCATGTTCGTTTCTTGCGGCACGACCAATTGTCTGTATTAGAGAGGTTTCGCTTCTGAGAAAACCTTCCTTGTCTGCATCTAAAATAGCAACAAGAGAAACTTCAGGAATATCAAGTCCTTCTCGCAACAAATTTATACCAACAAGAACATCAAATTCTCCAAGTCTAAGACTTCTGATTATCTTCATACGCTCCATTGTGTCCACGTCGTGATGCATATATCTAACCTTTATATTTAATTTTTCGAGATATTCTGTTAAATCTTCTGCCATTTTCTTTGTTAGCGTTGTAACAAGAACTCTTTCATTCTTCTCGCTTCTAAGATAAATTTCCGAAACCAAATCATCAATTTGACCCTCAGTGGGTTTAACAGTTACAAGTGGGTCCAATAAGCCTGTAGGCCTTATTACCTGTTCTACAATCTGGGTAGATTTGTCTTTTTCAAAATCTCCCGGTGTTGCGGAAACAAAAACCACCTGATTAATATGGTCATAAAATTCATCAAAATTCAGCGGACGGTTATCGAAAGCTGATGGCAGTCTAAAGCCATATTCCACCAGTGATTCTTTCCTTGCTCTGTCTCCACCATACATACCCCTTACCTGAGGTAGCATTACGTGGGATTCATCCACAAAGAGAAGAAAATCATCAGGAAAATAATCAAGCAGAGTTGATGGTGTACATCCTGCAGGTCTACCTGCCAATACTCTTGAATAGTTTTCAACGCCCTTGCAGGTACCAATTTCTCTTAACATTTCGACGTCATACTCGGTGCGTTGTCTGATTCGTTGTGCTTCAATTAATTTTTCGTTATCTGCAAAGAATTTAACCCTTTCCTCCATCTCGTTTTCAATGTTTTTAAGAGCATCGTTCATTTTCTCAGGAGCGATTATATAGTGAGACGCAGGGTAAATTGCTGTATGCTGCATTACAGACTTGATTTCTCCTGTTAAGGTGTTAATTTCACAAATTCTCTCTATCTCATCACCAAAGAAGTCAATTCTAAGAGCAAGCTCGTGAGAATATGCAGGAAAAATCTCAACAACGTCTCCCCTTACCCTGAACTTATTACGCGTAAAATTAACGTCGTTACGTTCATATTGAAGGTCCACAAGTTTTTTAATGAGCCAATCACAGCTTTTTTCCATGCCTGTTCTAAGAGAAATTACCATACTACGATAATCAATAGGGTTACCAAGAGAATATATGCAAGAAACCGATGCAACAATTATAACGTCACGTCTCTCAGACAAAGCGCACGTGGCAGAATGTCTCAACTTATCTATTTCATCATTAATAGCAGAGTCTTTTTCAATATAGGTATCTGTACCCGGAATATACGCCTCAGGCTGATAATAATCGTAGTAGGATACAAAATATTCCACCGCATTTTCAGGGAAGAATTCGCGAAATTCAGAACACAACTGAGCGGCAAGGGTTTTGTTATGAGCGAGAACGAGGGTAGGTCTGTTTACTTTTTCGATGATATTAGCCATTGTAAAGGTTTTACCTGAACCGGTAACACCAAGCAAGGTCTGCTCTTTATCGCCTCTGTTTAAACCTTCGACCAACTTGTCAATGGCTTGGGGTTGGTCACCTGTTGGTTTGAATTTTGAATGCAAAATAAACTTATCTATCGTTCTCACCTCCGAATTGATTTCAAATATAGTATACCACAAAAAACATATAAGTAAAGAAAAAGCAGATAGTTTCATATCTGCTTTTTCACTACATTTAATTTACAAATATTTTTTTACTTCTTCATAACCACAAAGTAGAAATTCTTTATTATGGCAATCAGAAGAAAATATCATCTTTTTGCCCTTTGCTTTAAAATAATCAATTATCTCTTTTGAAGGATATGGCTCTTTAAGGTAACCGCGAGCAATTCCTCCTGTGTTGATTTCTACGATTGCAGGTGTTTTTACAATAGCATCTGCCGCTCTTTTCCACGCTTTTATATAACGCGGATTATTAACGTCAAACAAACTACCATCGGCATTATACTTTGTAACAAGATCAAAATGACCGATTATATCGCATTTAGTCTTATTATAAACATCTGTTACAGCGGCATAATAGTCTTCAATAAAGGCATAATAATCGCCACCATAATATTGATTAACAGAGTCTATCTGCCTTTCGCGACTATAGTCGACGAAAATATACTCGCCGTTCTTTAACAGATAATGAACTGAACCGATAATATAATCATAACCATCGCAGGACACGTTGCTTAAATAATCATACTCTATGCCAAGAAGTATATTAATTTTATCTTTATATTTTTCCTTTAAATCCGCAATTTCTTGTTTATAAAGTTCGGTATTTTCAAGAGACATACAAGATTCTTTATCAAAATCAATATAAGAATGTCCCGAAAATCCCAGTTCAGAAAATCCAAGCTCAATAGCCTTTTGAATCATCTCTTCGGCGGTGTTTTCTCCGTCGCAAAAACATGTATGAGTATGGTAATTATAAAGCATTATTTTGTCATCTTTTCCTGTTTTACTTTATGGTCGATTATATGGCGTGAAGCAAGTTCGCGATGTACGTCTTCAACCGAAATACCCATTTGTACCATAAGAACCATAGCGTGATAAGCAAGGTCGGCAAGTTCGTAAACAGTCTCTGCCTTGTCGTCTGCCTTACCTGCTATAATAACCTCTGTACACTCTTCTCCAACCTTTTTAAGAATTTTATCAATTCCTTTTTCAAAGAGGTAGGTTGTATATGAACCTTCAGGTTTTTCTTCCTTACGAGTAACAAGCATATCATAAAGTCCTTGTAAAGAAAACTCTTGCAACTGCTGGGACTGCCATACAGGGTTTGTAAAGCACGAATCGGTACCCTTATGACAAGCAGGACCATCCTTTTCCACAACAACAACCAAAGCATCATTATCACAGTCTGCAGTAATGCTTACAATATGTTGATAATTGCCACTGGTTTCTCCCTTAAGCCAAAGCTCATTACGAGACCGACTGTAAAAACAAGTCAATCCTTTATTTATAGATATCTCAAGGCTTTCTTTATTCATATAAGCCACGGTTAACACCTTTTTTGTAACACTATCTACCACTACAGCGGGTATTAACCCCTTATTGTCAAACTTAAGCTGTTCTATATTTACCATAGTTACAACCTCACTATTATATTATTTTTATGTAATTCTTTTTTAAGGTCTGGTATTGCCACTTCGCCAAAATGGAAAATAGAGGCTGCAAGACCTGCATCAATATTAGGTATTTCTTTAAACAAGTCAATAAAATGCTGAACGTTTCCTGCACCGCCGGATGCTATAACAGGCACGTTCACGGCGTCACAAACAAGTCGCAATAATTCAATATCAAAGCCATTCTTAACGCCGTCAGTATCAATAGAATTAACAACTACCTCTCCTGCGCCGTATGAAACACCTTGTTTTATCCAATTTATTGCTTCAATTCCTGTATCTTCTCTGCCGCCTTTAGCAAAAACGCGAAATTCTCCGTTTACACGTTTTATATCAACAGATAGTACAACACATTGGTTGCCGTATTTACGCGCGGCATCGCGCACCAGAAACGGATTTTTAATAGCTCCTGAATTAACGCTAACCTTATCGGCGCCGCATTTAAGAACACGGTCAAAATCATCTACTGTATTAATACCGCCACCAACAGTAAGAGGTATAAAAATTTCTGAAGCTACTTCGGTTAATATATCTGTAAAAAGTTGTCTTCCCTCATATGACGCGGTTATATCGTAAAACACTAGTTCATCGGCACCGCAGTCAGAATAAAGTCTGGCAAGTTCTATTGGAGAAGAGACATCACTAAGCCCCTTAAAATTTGTTCCTTTTACTACTCTGCCGTTTTTTATATCAAGGCAAGGAATAATTCTTTTTGTTATCATTGCCCCGCCTCCAGTGCCTCTTTCAAATCTATCGCACCTATATAATATGCTTTGCCTATAATAGCACCATAGATGTTCATCTCTCGAAGTTTTCTTACATCTTCAAGGCTTGATACTCCGCCGGAAGCGGTTATATTCATAGAATATTTTTTTGATAGTGTTTGGTATAGCTCTAAATTTGTGCCACGCATAGCACCATCTTTGGAAATGTCGGTACAAATAATGTGTTTAACTCCTATTTCCTGCATACTGCTTAAAAAATCTTCAAGTGTTATTTGTGATTTTTCCAGCCATCCTTTAATTGCGATAAAACCATCCTTTACATCGGCTCCAACGGCAATTTTATCTCCGTATTGGTTAACTGCTTTTTTTAAAAATTCAGTATCATTAACAGCAGCTGTGCCAAGTATTACCCTATCAACTCCTGCAGACAGATACTTTTCCACAGTTTCAATATTACGAATGCCGCCACCAATTTCAACAAAAAGTTTTGTTTCGTTTGCTATCTGTTTAACAATTTCTATATTAGGTGTAGTGCCGTCCTTAGCGCCCTCTAAATCTACAATGTGTATATGAGTTGCGCACTGAGCCTCAAAATCATGAGCTATTTCTATAGGATTTTCACTGTAAACTGTCATTTCGCGGTAATCACCTTTATAAAGTCGCACCGCTTTCTTACTATATAAATCAATTGCGGGAAAAATTATCATCTAAATATTACTCCATTTCACAAAAAGCTCGTAAAATATTAAGTCCCACTTCTCCGCTTTTTTCAGGGTGGAACTGGCAGCCCATTATGTTACCCTTTTGAACTGCAGCGGTAATTTGTTTGCCATATTCTGCAGTTGCTATTACACTGTCAGAACATTCATCTGCATAAAAAGAATGGACAAAATAAACACAGTCGTTATTTTTTATATATTTAAACAAACCACTTTCACGTGTAAAATGTAACGCATTCCAACCGATATGCGGAATTTTAAGATTAGCAGGTATATTGTCTTCCATAGGAACAATGTTTCCTTTTAAAAGACCCAAACCATTATGACAACCATATTCATAACTTTTTTCAAAAAGCATCTGCATACCGAGGCAAATTCCCATTAAATTTTTTCCCTTAGCAACCTCGTCTATAATAACCTTATCAAGTCCGCTTTCTTTAAGTTTCTTAGCAGCGTCTTCAAATGCGCCAACGCCAGGAAGAATAATGCGATCGGAAGATTTTATAACTTCTGCATCTCCAGTAACAATAATGTCTGCTCCTATTTTTTTAAAAGAAGAAATGAGTGAAAACAGGTTGCCTACACCATAATCAACTATTGCTATCATGCTATAACACCCTTTGTCGACGGTATTTCATTTGCAAATGCTTTATCTATACTTACTGCAGTGCGAAGTGTTCTGGCAATAGATTTAAAGCATCCCTCGATTATATGATGTGAATTCTCACCTGCAAATTTTACCATATGGGTTGTGATTCCGGAATTATATGCAAAAGCATCCCAGAACTCTTTGTTTAACTCGGTATCAAAATCGCCAACCTTTTCAGTAGGCATTTCTACCTCATAATAACAACCGCCTCTTCCAGAAATATCAACTGCAGTTAAAATTAAAGACTCATCCATAGGCAATGTGGTATCTCCATAACGAGTGATACCCATTTTATCACCTAATGCTTCTTTAAAAGCCTGTCCCAAAGCAATTCCAATATCTTCAGTTGTGTGATGATAATCCACCTGAATATCTCCCACACATTTAACCTCTAAATTGAAACGACCGTGACGAGCAAAAAGTGTTAGCATATGGTCTAAAAACGGACAACTTGTATCACAAGTAGATTTGCCACTGCCATCAAGTTCTAAAGTTAATTTTATATCAGTTTCAGCCGTTTTTCTTATTACTTCTGCTTTTCTCATTCTAGTTCTCCTGTAAAATTTCAGTTATTGTTTCTATTAATTTTTGCATTTGCTCCATAGTTCCAATAGTAATTCGATTATATTGACAGATTTTGTCCTTTGAGAAATGTCTTATAAGAACACCGCGTCTCTTCAGTTCCAAATAGAGCCTTTCTCCATCAATCTTATTAGATTTTGCAAAAACGAAATTTGCTTTTGATGGCAAAACTTCAAAACCTAATTTTTCAAGTTTATTCACAGTCCATTGACGATTTTTAATAATAGTTTTGCAGTTATTCATATAATAGCTGTTGTCCTGAAGCGCAGCCACACCTGCAGCTTCAGTCATTCGGTTTACATTGTATGGATTTGTGAAATATCTTATGGTATTAAGATCCGAAATAAGTTTTTCGTTACCTAATCCAAATCCCAGACGCGCACCTGCCATTGAACGTGATTTTGAAAATGTTTGTATTACCAAAAGATTGTCATATACATCCACAAGACTTGCTACACTCTCAGCGCCAAAATCAACATATGCCTCATCAACAATAACAACATTATTAGGATTAGATTTAACTATGTTTTCTATTTGCTCTAAGGAAAGTGCAATGCCTGTGGGCGCATTAGGATTTGCGATGACAATGGTTTTATTAATACCTATATAATCGTTAGGATTAATGGTAAAGTCACTTTCAAGTGGTATTTCGTTAAAAGGAATATGATTAAGTTCAGCAAACACTGGATAAAAGCCATATGTTATATCAGGGAAAACAATCGGAGTTTCTTCGTCTGAAAATGCCATAAATGCAAAGTTTAAAACCTCATCCGAACCATTTGTAACAATAACCTGGTTTGGTTTAACGTTGTAAATCTGAGCAATTTTTTCTCTGACACCTGTAACTTCCGGATCAGAATATAGTTGAAGTTTTCCACATTCTGAAAGCACCGCTTCTTTTACTGATTGGGAAGGTGGAAATGGTGATTCATTAGTATTGAGCTTTATATACTGCTTATCCTTGGGTTGTTCTCCAGGAGTATAAGGTGTGAGACCAGACAACTTATTTGTTAAAAATCTACTCATTATTTATCCTCAAATCTGATTACTGCGCTTTTTGCATGTGCTTGTAATCCCTCTTTATTAGCAAAATATACCACCTTGTCCGCTACTTTTTCCAAAGCTTGGGCGGTGAAATATGTAAATTGTGATTTTTTCACAAAATCATCTACCGATAAAGGCGACGAAAATCGTGCCGTTCCGCTTGTGGGAAGTGTATGGTTAGGACCTGCGAAATAGTCCCCTAACGCTTCAGGACAATATCTTCCCATAAAAATGGAACCTGCATGCTTAATCTTATCAAGATAATCGAAAGGGTTATCCACACAAAGTTCAAGGTGTTCAGGTGCAATTTCATTAGCAATATCTAATGCCAACATTAAATTGTTTTCTGCAACAATTATTTTACCATTATTATCTATAGATGCCCTTGCAATTTCTGCCCTTGGTAATTGTGGTATTTGTCTTTCAAGTTCATCGCTTACCTTATTTGCAAACTCACTACTATCAGTAACAAGTACTGCGCTTGCCATTTTATCGTGCTCAGCTTGGCTAAGCAAATCTGCTGCTACAAAAACGGGATTACTTTTAGAGTCGGCAACAACTAAAATCTCACTGGGACCGGCAATCATATCAATAGACACTTTACCAAACACCTGTTTTTTAGCTTCTGCTACAAAAGCGTTACCCGGACCTACTATCTTATCAACCTTAGGAACAGTTTCAGTACCATAAGCAAGAGCAGCTATAGCCTGAGCTCCACCCACTTTAAATATACGGTCTACTCCTGCGATTTTGGCAGCGGCTAGTATCACCGGATTTACCTTGCCGTCTGCGGAAGGCGGTGTCACCATAACTATTTCATTACAACCTGCAATTTTAGCAGGTATACTATCCATAAGCACTGTTGATGGGTAGGCAGCTGTACCACCCGGAACATATAGTCCTACCTTTTCAATAGGCATCACTTTTTGTCCTGTAACAACGCCATCCTGTTCATTAATGATGAAACTATTTTTAACCTGTTTTGAATGGAAGGTACGAATATTTACTGCGGCTTCTTTTATGATTTCGATAAATTTATCATCAACCAAAGAAAAAGCCTCGTCAATTTCCGTTTGCGATACTTCAAGGGATTTTAAAGAAACCTTATCAAATTTAAGGCTATACTCAAAAATCGCTTCATCTCCACGATTAATAACGTTG
>JAZNBQ010000034.1:0-6594 GCA_045587065.1 Acutalibacteraceae bacterium
AAAGGTATTGGAGCAACAATGGCTATTCGTTTTGCTGAGAAAGGTTATAACGTTGTAATGAATTACAACAATTCTGTTCAAGCTGCTTTAATTCTACATAAATCTTTATGCGAAAATGGTTACAGTGTAATGGCTTTTAAAGCAAATGTACGAAACAGATTAGATGTAGATTTAATGGTTAAGGAAACTCTTTACAAATTTGGCTCTATCGATATTCTTATTAATAATGCAGGTATTGCTTCACAAGGTCTTATTACCGATATATCAGCACAGGATTGGAACGATATTATTGATGTCAACCTTAATGGTGTATTTAATTGTACACAGGCTGTTTTACCACATATGATAGAAAAGAAATCAGGCAAAATAATTAATATCTCTTCCATGTGGGGACAGGTTGGTGCTTCTTGCGAAGTCCCCTACTCTACCGCTAAAGCAGGTGTTATTGGTTTTACAAAAGCGTTAGCTAAAGAGGTTGGACCCAGCGGCATCACTGTTAACTGCATTGCCCCCGGTTTAATTGAAACTGGCATGAATCAAGCTCTCACTATCGAAGATGTTACTGCGCTTGTGGATGAGACACCGCTTGGTAGAATTGGAAACACCCACGACGTTGCTTCTGCAGCGCTCTATTTAGCATCAGACGATGCCGACTTTGTTACAGGTCAAGTTTTAGGTGTTAACGGCGGATTTGTAATCTAACATTAAATAAAAAAGCTCTGTGCTTAGTGCACAGAGCTTTTTTATTCAATAATTGTTAAGGCATATTCTTTGGTGCTATAGTTAAAAATTTCTGGTGAGCCTTTATTTAGTAAATGATAATTACCCGAGGTACCAAAAGTCGTTTTAAAAACCTCATATAAAGGTTTTCCACTGTGTTTTGCATATGCTTCTTTAACAGTCCACAGATTAATAAATTGCTTATTGTCAGTTGAATTAATATCCGCAATTTCTTCCTCGGTGCAGACTTTTTTAATTAAAGAATCAGATACTTTTTTATAAACCTGAATATCTATACCAACCTTTTTATCAGATACTGCACAGGCTATAAAATCATCACTATGAGAAATAGACAAATAGAACTCATCATTGTTATAATGAGTTCTATTTTTTTCGTCTAACGACAAGTTATAACCATCCAAAACACCGAAGTGCTCAGATAACAAATCGCTTACTAAAATTCTGGCAACTACAGATTGCTTAAACTTAAGACCTGTTTTTTGGCCAATATAGTTCCTTTGTGAAGAAGATAATTTACTAAAAAATGCATTTATTTCATCGACTGAAAAATCTTTTACACAAGCGACTTTATAAAACATTTATTTTACCTTTGCGTTTTTGAGTAATATTTCACCTGCGGCAGTATATGCTGCATAACCTTCAATGTACATATCACTGTAATCAGATAACTCCAAGCCGTTCTTTTCGCACTCAGTCTTTATATACTCTTTCGCTTTGTTCACGTCATCAGTTGTAAGCTTATAACCTGATTTTTGCATTATTCCATAATAAACAAGGTTAGTAGCAATCATATTTTTAACCTCGTTGTCTTCAATTGTCTGTTTCAGTTCATCAATAGACATTTCATTTTTAACTGCATAATCAGACATAGTTAAATTTTGTTCTGCTAATGCGATTTCATAAGCCTCAAGAGTATCTTTTAATTGAATTTTCATTTCTTTGCTTGGGTATTTTATAACCTTAATGCTATCTAAAACACTAGACCATGCAGAAGAAATAATTGCATGTTTATCAGCGGCATCAGCAAGTGCAACTGCATTCTCAAAGCCTGCCTTCTGCGCATTTTCATCATTAAGTTCTGCTACTCTGGTAATATAATTTACCTTTACTGCAAAAATAACTGCCTGTCCTCTGAGGCTGGACTCTTGATAGTCTTTTGGAAAAGTAACATTAATTTCAGTTTCTTTTCCTACCTTAGCTCCAATTAATGAAGACTCAAAGCCATCAATGAATGTTTTAGAACCAATTTTTAAATCATAGCCTTGCGCAGTGCCACCATCAAAAGCTTTTCCGTTAAGATAACCTACATAGTCAATATTAGCAGTATCGCCATCTTTAATCTCGCCATCTTCAACCTTATAAGATAGATTCTTCTCTAAAAACTCATTATAATACTGCTTAAAGGTAGATGAAGAACTGTCAATTTCTGTTTTAAAATCAGAAATTGTAATATACTTTTCCATATCATATTTAAAATATTTCTGGGCAGAATTACCACAGCCACTAAGCACAGTGGCAACAACTAAAATAACGATTGTTAATAAAATAGTAAACTTTTTCATAACTACTCCTTAAAATTATTTATTATCATTTAATGTTGATGCTTTTAAATAAGCATTAATGAATCCGTCAAGGTCACCATCCATGACCGCGTTAATATTACCGTTTTCATAACCGGTTCTATGGTCTTTTGCTAAGGTATACGGCATAAACACGTAAGACCTGATTTGAGAGCCCCAGGTTATTTCTTTTTGAACGCCCTTAATATCTTCAATCTTATCAAGATGCTCACGTTCTTTAATCTCAATAAGCTTTGACTTTAACATTTTCATAGCAACTTCTCTGTTTTGATGTTGACTACGCTCGTTCTGACATGCAACAATAATTCCTGTGGGCAAATGAGTTATACGCACCGCCGATTCTGTCTTGTTAATGTGCTGACCACCTGCGCCACTGGAACGATAGGTATCAACCTTAAGGTCATCAGGTTTAATCTCGATTTCGATACTATCATCAATCTCAGGCATAACATCTAAAGACGCAAATGACGTGTGCCGTCTTCCTGACGCATCAAAGGGGGATATTCTAACCAATCTATGAACACCGGCTTCACTTTTCAGATAACCGTATGCATTATCTCCTTCAAATCTCAGAACAGCGCTCTTAAGTCCCGCTTCTTCTCCATCAAGAAAATCAAGCATACTAACCTTAAAATTATGACGTTCTCCCCAACGGGTATACATTCTAACCAGCATTTCATTCCAGTCCTGAGCCTCTGTTCCGCCGGCTCCCGCATGGAAAGTAAGTATGGCATTGTTAGAATCAAACTCCCCATTAAGCAAGGTAGTAAGACGTATGTTAGAAAGGGTTGTGACAAATTCGTCAAGAGATTGATTAATTTCATCTAAAAGAGATAAATCCCCTTCTTCGTTGCCAATTTCAATTAAAACAAGCAAATCATCATATAAAGTTTTAAGCTTATTGTAGGCCGTTATTTTATTCTTTAACTGACTTATCTTTTGTAATGTTTTCTGAGAGTTTTCAATATCATCCCAAAAACCGTCTACAAGAGTTTTCTCCTCAAGTTCTTTCACTTGTAAAGTTAAATTATCATAATCCAGAGCTTCTTTAAGATCAGAAAGTTCTGGCAAGTAACTCTCCTGTTTAAGTTTTAATTCCTCAAACTCAAGCAAAGCTTTTCTCCTTCCTGCACACGAAAGCACGCCAATTGTCTTTTTTATATGACTCTAAAATTTTGTAACCAAATTTATTGAAGGCATCTAAGACGTCATTTTCTCTTGAATCAATAATACCTGAAGTTATAAGTATACCATCCTCTTCAAGAAACAGATGGACATTTTCCAATAATTCAATAATCACATCAGCAACAATGTTAGCGCAAATCACATTATATTTTGATTTTATTTTATCTAACAGGTCTCCGACAAAGAAATTTGTTTTATCTGCTACTGAATTTATTTCTGCATTTTCATTTGCTGTTTTTACAGCCTGACTATCAATGTCAACGCCATCGCTATATTTAGCTCCTAAAAGCACTGAAGAAATGCCTAAAATACCGCTGCCGCATCCAATGTCTAAAACTGTACTTTCGGAATTAACGTGTTTTTCCAAAATGCCGAGACAAAGTGAGGTTGTAGCGTGTGTACCTGTTCCAAAAGCAGCTCCGGGGTCAATACTGATAATGGTTTTATTATTATCGTTATTATACTCTTCCCAGCTGGGACAAACAACTAATTTATCTCCAATCTCAATAGGTTTGAAATATTTTTTCCAACCATCTAGCCAATTAGTATCATCTACATTATCTTCAAGTATTTCAAAATCAACATTTGCAAACTTTAACTGTTCAGATATAAAATTTATGGCTTCGTAAGCGTTATCTTCTTCAGAAATATACAAATGAACAACCGCTTCATTCCTGTTTTTATCGAGAAGGTCTTGTTCAATAAGGTCTACGTGCGCAATTTCCCAGGACTGTTCGATTAAATCAGAATAATCCTCTATGTAAATTCCATAAGGTACGCATTCATTTGCGATGCTAGACGCAATATCTATATCTTTTGAAGAAATTTTTATAGAAATTTCTGTCCAATTCATATGTTACACCTATAATAAATTAAATTATTCCCAATCTTTACAAACATCTACCCATTTGATAGAATTTGAATATTTTTGAAGTTCGTCAATTGTCAATTCAATGGCACTGTTGGAACTTCCTGCTGCAGGGTATACTGTTTCAAATCTTTTTAAAGAAACATCAAGATAAACCTTAACGTTATCTTTAACCGCAAAAGGACAAACTCCGCCCACAGCATGACCGATTAATTCTTCAACCTGGTCAAAAGAAAGCATTTTTGCCTTTACGGAAAATTCTTCCTTGTATTTAGGATTAGAAATTCTGGCGTCTCCTGCCGTTACCACCAAAATAGGTTCTTCGCCGACAAGAAAAGACATTGACTTAGCAATTTGCTTACCTTCGCAATTAAGAGCAATAGCTGCAAGTTCAACGGTAGCACTAGATACATCAAATTCTAGTATTTGATCATCCATATTAAACTTTTTAAAATATTCTCTAACCTTTTCAATAGCCAACCAGAACACCACTTTTATTTTATAATAATTTATAAATCATTTTAACACAATTATTTGTTATTTACAACTTTTAATTTATCATTTATGAGAATCTTGATTTTTTACTAAAAATATAGTAAAATTTTCATATATTGCTTTGGAGGTTATTATATGATTTGGCATAGTTCAACGGCTAGTGAGGTTTTAGACAAATTTAACTCTAACAAAGAAAGAGGTCTGACTAGCACAGAGGCAAAAAACAGACTTGAAAAATACAAAGAAAATGAAATTCACGACTATACTAAGAAAAGTTTCTTAAACATTTTGCACAGTGAAGCTTCCGGAAAATTTAATATAACCTTGTTTGCTTTAGCAATTGTATACTTACTTTTATCTGTTGCTACAGAATATAACGCCATTGCAGAATCTATTATAATTTTAATTCTAACCGCTTTTAGAGTACTTGTTAAAACATGTGCTGAATTTTTTACACACAAGCAAATAAATAAATACTGCATTAGCGTTAAATCCACCGCTACAGTCATAAGAGACTCAGTAGAAATGATTGTTCCTGCTACTCAGTTAGTACCCGGAGATATCATAATTGTCAAGGAAGGCGACTATATTCCTGCTGATGCAAGACTCATTGACTCTTACGTATTAAAATGCGACGAATTTGCATTAACAGGCGAAGAAATCCCTGTAGACAAATATCATGATTCTGTTTACGATGATATTACTCCTATTTCTAAGCGATTTAATATGATTTATTGCGGCACAAACGTTATAAACGGACAAGCTACCGCTATTGTAACAGGTACCGGCACATTTACTGAAATCGGCAAGGCAGAAAGCATAAATCAAATTGCCAACAACAAAGATACTCCTTTGAAATCTACAGTTAGTCAGGTAGAAAAAGTCATTACCTACTCAGCTTTAGGTGTTTCGTTGTTATTGTTCCTTGTAACCTTGATTGTTGATTTTAACTCAAACAACATTTCCTTTGCGATTACTGTAATGGAAAAAATATTACTTTCTCTTGCTTTCTTTAGCGTAGCAACCTTTGGTTTTTTATCTAGCTATCAATCTATCGTTACTACCTTCAGCGCCAAGCATTTCGAAGACTGCAACGTGCTTCCAATAAACGTATCAGTAACAGAAAAGTTAAAGGATGTTTCTGTTATCTGCACCGACAAAAGCGGTGTTATCACAAGCAACAAAATGTCTGTTGTTAAGGTATTTAATGGTAACGAAATAATTGATTTGAATTGCGATGCAATTAACGACGGCGCCGTTTCTATACTTAGACTTGCTTTGATTTGCAGCAATTTTGAGGAATCTGAACATTTTGAAAAACATGCTAACAGTATGGAAAAAGCAATTGAGGACGCATGTGTTAAATATTCATCAGTTAACAAATCCGATATTGATGGTATATACCCTAAGCTATGCGAACTCCCCTTTGCTCACGACAGACGTCTTATGACGATTGTTACGGCAATTAACGGAAAACCTTATGCTATTGTCAAGGGTGCGCCTGAAGTTATTGCAGCACGTTGCCTTAAGGTTAATGAAGAAAATCTAGACAAAATAAGCAATTCCTTTGCCGAGGAAGGTCTTAAGGTAATTTCAATTGCAATGAAACCATTATCTGAAATTCCTGCAAATCCAAATTCGGATGAACTTGAAAACGGACTTACATTTGTCGGCACCATTGGTATTGACGATCCGATAAATAAAGATATTGTTTCAATTATTAAA
>JAZNBQ010000035.1:0-25267 GCA_045587065.1 Acutalibacteraceae bacterium
AGTTTGCAAATACCGAAGCAGGCGGCTTTAAGGTGGCAGACGGCGCAAGAGAAGTATTTATGCTGGTACTTCCTAAGTCTGCGGCTCATCTTGTAAAGAAGACCGAGAAAATGAGAATCTTTACACCTGAGCAGAATACTACCGCAGACGCTTATAAGTTTGACTATCGTATCTATTACGACGTGTTTGTAAAAAGCTCTGCTGCAGATACTGTTTGGGCATTTATTTCTGCTCCTATTACAGTAGAAAAGCAGCCTGCAGATATCTCTGTAAATGAAGGCGAAATTTCTGAAAGCCTTTCTGTTTCTGCTTCAACCGAGCAGGGCTCAACCCTTACATATCAGTGGTACAAGGCAGAAAATAAAAACGGAAGAAATGCCGCAAAAATGGTGGGAGAAACCTCTGCTACTATGGCAATTCCAACCGACCTTGAAAGCGGAGAGTATTATTTCTTTGTTAAGGTTACTGCAGACGGCACACATACTATTGCATCCGGCGTTGCAACAGTTACCGTTGAATAGTTTTATAAAAAGTTTGGGCGGTTTTACCGCCCAAACGAAAATTTATATAGGAGGGCTTTTAAGTGAATAACAGTCCTGAAAGTATTTTCAGAGAGTACCGTGACGCAGTAAGCTTTAAAACAAATCTTGGTAAAAAAGGGCTTTACGAACAGAGCCGAATTAACGAGAGATTTTTCGTTGGAGACCAATGGAACGGAGCAAATTGCGGAACCGACCGACCTTTAGTGCGCCACAACGTTATAAAGCGTATAGGCGAGTTTAAAATGTCTCATTTAAACTCGGCTAAAATAGATGTAAATTTTTCTGCCGAAGGGGTATTTAATACAGTTTCTCAGCAGGAAAAAGTAAGAAAGGAAAGAGCAAGACTTTCCAAAGAAGAACAGGCAGTTTTTCCTTTACCGGAGAATGCAGACGAGTCTGCACTAATAGTTTCTGCGCTTAATTCCCACTATGAGTCAACTGCCGCCAGAACAAAACTTGATATGGTTTTGGATGAGGCTTTAAGAAATGCATTTATAAGCGGCACAGGTATTGTTTACACCTACTTTGATAAAGACGTAAACACAGGCCTCTATGCCGATAAAACACATAGCACTGCCATAAAAGGCGATATAGCAGTACAAGTCTTAAAGGTAGAGGACGTCTGTTTTGGAGACCCTACAATAACCGAACTTCAAAAGCAACCCTACATAATTATTTCAGAACAGGTAAGGGCGAAAGTTTTAAAAGAAGAGGCTATAAAAAACGGCCTGCCCAAAGAAATGGTAAACAGAATAGGGGCAAAATTCGGAGATAAGGACAAGATAACCTTACTGACAAAGCTTTTTAAGGTAAAAGAAGCCGATGGCGAAGAAAAGGTGTATGCCATTAAGGTTTTAGAGGGCATGGTCTTCAGAGAGCCTTGGTATATAGGAATCTCTAAATACCCATTGTCTGTTTTCTCTTGGGAAAAGAGAGACAACCTTATCTACGGAGACAGTGAAATCACATACTTAATTCCTAACCAAATTGCCATTAACCGAATGATTACGGCGTCTGTTTGGTCGGCAATGACCACAGGAATGCCTTTGATGCTTGTTAACGGAGATGCTGTAAACGGAGAAATTACCAATGACCCCGGTCAGATAATCAAGGTTTACGGCAGTAGTGAAGAGGTGTCGAGCGCGGTAAAGTTTGTGACTCCCCCTGATTTTTCAAAGGGCTACAATGATGCGGTATCAATTCTTATAAGAAATACTTTGACTCAGTGCGGCGCTAACGATGCGGCCCTGGGCAACGTTAATCCTGACAACACCTCTGCAATTATAGAACTTAGGGAAGCGGCAGCAATGCCTCTTGTGTTGCAAAAAAACAGATATTTCCGCTTTATAGAAGATATTGCACTTATTTGGGCAGAGTTTTTTATGAAAATGTACGGCAAACGTTCTCTTAAAATATCTGACGAGAACGGAGTTTGGTATATACCCTTTGATTCTGAGCGTTATAAAAACTTAATTTTAAACGTTAAGGCTTCCGCAAAAGAGGAGGTAAACGCAGACCAAGGCGATAGTGTAGCTATACTTTCACAGCTTTTTGAAAAGGGCGCCATTACCGCAAGGCAGTATATAAGCCGTTTGCCTAAGGATATGATTCCTGAGGCCAGAGCGCTTCTTTGTGAACTGGAAGGAGAATGAAATGAAGGGACTTAAAATAATAACTCAGGCATTGGCACTTATGGGCATATCTTCCATTAGCCAAGAGGTAAGAAAAACAGGACTTTGTCTGTTAAATCTTGCCTGTGAGGATTTAGGAATTCCTCCTCTTGAAAACGTAGAAAACAAGCTCCCACGTTTAACTGAAAAAGAACATTCTGCTTTAATTTACGGCGTAGCAGCCAAGCTTTCTGCAAGTATGGGAGACGAGTATTTAAAAGAGATTTTTGAAAAGGTTTATTTGCAGAAAAGAAAAGAGATAAAATCTTCTGTCTCAAGGGTGAAAAACAGTATTTTTCAAGGAGTAACACAAGATGAGTAAAGAGGCTGTTAAGAAAACAATAGACCTTTCTTCCCAACTTTTTTGCTGTAACGAATCAAGAATAGCAAAAGGAAACAATTTTCTTTTTAAAAACGGAGAAATAATCTCAAGAAAGGGTATTAACACTAATGAATCGCGAAAATTGTTTCAGTTTTCGGGCAAGGCTTATGCCACGGTTATTCCTACCGATACGTATATTTTTTATAAGGGCAAAAGAGCCAACATTCTCATTGTACGAGAATGGGAGGACATAGAGGATATTTACAAGGTTTACAAATTTAAACTTTTGTTTGCCGACGGCACTGTAAAAGATATTGGTTCCATTGATTTTAGCGGGCATTCCCCCGGAACCAGTGCCGAGCCTACCTCATATATCATTTACCAAGGTAAAAACGTGCGAGGTGGAGGACTGTTTTTTATAGTTAATAAATACTATGAAAAAACCCACACAAACGTGGTGGGAATATATGAAATCTCCGAGGATTTCAGTTATTGGATTCCTCTTGAGAATGAAGATATGTATGCCCCTATAGTATTTTTTAACGGACAGGGCGAATCTAATTATATTGCAAAATTCAACGACCCTAACATAAATCTTCCAACCCCTGAGTTTTTAGAAAGTAAAAATCTTTTGACAGGGGCTTTTAAGAGCTATTTTACAACTGATGGCTATTCCTTCGCTTTCAGTCTGCCATACGATAATCTGACAGGAGAGGCTATCACTTGCGGTTATAACCTTAACGCAGAAACCTATCTTGAATGGACGGTTAACGAAGGACACCCTGTTTCTGCAAACGAGGTGGAAATCGAGGGAACAAAGGTAGTCCTTAGATGTGACAGAGAAAAGGGAAGAATGGTTTTTACAACCCCCTCAGGCGAACTTTTTCATTTGCCTAAAACCAATTCTGTAAATAACCTTTGGTTTAAAGCATATAAAAGCAACCAAAACGACGCCTTAAAGGTGGCCTCTATGTCTATAGCCAAAGCCTTTGCCGGAAAAAGTAATTATTCGGCAATGACTGTGGCAGGAGGAAGCGCAATTTCTCCCTGTGAAATTTTATGGATTGATGGAAATAATCCCTTATATTTCCCCGATTCTTGCAAAACAAACTTAGGGGAAAACAAGGAAGAAATACAGGCCTTTTGCATGATGGACGGAAATCTTTTTGTCTTTAGTAAAACCAAACTTTTTAAGGGCAAGTTTATTGCTGAAAAAGGATATAACCTTAAAGGAATTTTAGCAGGTGTTAAAGGCTCCGGCAGTATAAAAGAAAGTTCAGTTTCTTTTGATTTGGTAGGTTTATTACCTGACGAGGCTGTGCCTGAAACCATAAAGGAGATAAAGGGCAAAATTTTCTTCTGTGGTAAAAACGGCGGCGTTTACTGCTTCGGTGAAAAGGCAAACAACTTCACTCAAATATCTCCTGTAGCAAGCTTTGAGAATTGCAAATTTGCCCTGTTGGATTCTGATGACTACTTGGTTTTTACAGAAGATAGCGCTTTTGTTTTAACCGAAACACAAGACCTTAAAAACAGCCTTTTTTACAAACAAAAATACCCTGTAAAAATACTGGGTGGTGCAAATGTTGATTCATCGGCTATTTGTTTTGGGTCTACACTTAGTGAATATGCACCCTTTTTATACACCTTTTCTTTAGATGGAGAAAAGGACCTTTTCTTTACAGAAAAAGAAGGGGATTTTGTTTTTGCAGAAGATGAAATTCAAAGCGTGTTAGAACTAAAGCTTCAAAAACAAAGTTTTTCAGAAAACCGACTTATAAGGTTTAAAGCCGACGCGAAAAGCCGTAACACTGCCCATGTTGTATTTAAAAACCGAGAAATTCCTTTCTATGCAAACACTTTGCCCGGTACAAGTTGTGGCATTGACGTTTGCGGCGGAGGAGTCTTTGAGGAATTAAAAGTTGTTATAAAGTTTTTAGGAGCTTTTAGTTTAAAGGGGCTCTGCTATTATTACAGAAAACTTAGAAAATAAAAGGAGAATATAATGGAAAGATTTATATATTACACTGTGAATTCTGACAGTATACATCCTAAATCTCCTCAGTATGCAGGGGTGCAGGGAGAACACAAGGCAACTGCTATGGTTATATCCTTTAGCCAAGAATTTTGGGAAAACTTAGAAAACCAAAAGAATTTTTATGACATTATACAATTCAGAATAGATTACACCGACTCATTTGGTAATGTCCTGCATGGCGAAGCTTTGGATATTGAAGATATAGACAAGCCTTTTTATCTTACACGAAACATGACAAAAATGGGAGGAAATGCCTCTGCAGTATTTAAAATTTTATGTTTCAACGAAGGCGGAACAGAAAAGGAATTTTACACAGGCGTGATGCGTTTTTATTTCGACTCCTGTCCAAGTGTGCTTATTTCAGAGGAAGAAGAGGGGTCTGTTCTTTCACCAATAGTTAATCAGGCAAGAAATTACAGAAACGAGGCATACGATAGCGCAAGAGTTTCTGTTGAAGCAGAAAACAACGTAAAAGTTTTAACCGAGGAAAGCCGAAATTTAAACGAAGAAGCAAGTAATTCTGCTAAACTTGCTCTTAAAATAGCAGAAGACGTTGAAGAGTTAAAAGAAAAACTTGATGACGCCAATGAAATTCTTATGGGTTGTCAAGAAGCGACGGTTATGGCGCGAGACGCGGCAAACGGTGTTGTAACCATTGAACAAAACAAGAATCTGCCTCTTAAAATTTCGGTTATGACCAGCGAGGAATATGAAAATGCAACAAGACCTGACCCTGACGGATGTGTAACCCTAGATATTATAGAGGATGATGCTTGGGCTGATTTTATCTACCCTGTAGGTAGTATTTATATGTCGGTAAATAACGTGGAGCCTTCAACTCTCTTCGGCGGAACCTGGGAAAGAATAAAGGACAGATTTTTGCTCTCTTGCGGTGACACCTATGAGGCAAGCTCAATAGGTGGTGAAGCAGAGCACATCTTGACCGAACAAGAGCTGCCCTCTCACAAGCACGGACTTACCACAACCGAGAATTATATGCTAACTGCTAAGCAACCAATTGACTTGACCTCTGTAGCACAAGGCTCAGGCGCTAACGCACTGACAAGTACAGAGTCTCCAAGAAGACAAGCGCAAAACACTTACTCAAGCGGCGAATCAAAAGCCCATAACAATATGCCGCCGTATTTAGCAGTTTATATGTGGCAGAGAATTGCGTAAGGAGGAAGTAAAATGGCTTATTTAAACGGAAAGAAAATCTTAATGAAAACTAACGTAACCACTGCGGTTTTGCCAATAGACCAGACTTTTAATCCTGAAAGCGAAAATGCTCAAAGCGGTAAAGCGGTAGCACAGGCAGTAGCAGATTTCGTTGGTAATGCGGAGCAATTAAAACTGATTAAAACCATCACCCTTGAAGAAGATGTTACAGATATAAATGTAACCTTTGATAAAGGACTAAAAGAAATTGCTTTATTTATGACAGTTAAATTTGATACTGAAATAAATAATAAACCACTTTCCGCAAGGAGTGATGACGGTACTTGGTATATGTTTCAACAAGGTATAAATCTAAAAACAACAGAACTATATTTTTATGCTCACGCTAAAGAAATAGTAGAACGAAAATGGGAAACAATTCATACAGGTAACGCTACTAGTTCTTTACAAGGTGCTTCGGGTTCACGAACAACCGCAATGCTAACATATACAACAAGAAAACCAGCTATTTCTCGATATGTTAGAGACTTAAATATATTTATTGTTAACAGAGAACAAAAATTTGCAACAGGTTCAATTATTGAAATATGGGGGGTAGAAGCAGATGAGAATATATGACAACGGCATATATAGAGATATGACCCAAGAGGAATTGGTTGAGGAAGACCGTTTTAACAATCCTGAAATGCAAATTGAGGGTTTAAAGCAACAATTAGCCAATACCGACTATAAAGCAATTAAATTTGCAGAAGGACTTATAAGTGAAGAGGATTATGCGCCTATAAAGAAGCAAAGACAGGAATGGCGAAACCGGATAAACCTCTTGGAATTGGAACTTTAAAATGGACGGCATTATTATTGCTTTAATCGGAGTGGTGGGCTCGGCCGGAGGTTCTCTTATAGCCGCCCTTATCTCAAATAAGGTGTGGCAGTACCGTATTGAGCAGCTGGAAAAAAAGGTTGATGAGTACAATAATATCGTAAAAAGAACATATAAATTAGAGGAAGAGCAAACTCTTACCGATGAAAAAATAAAGGTAATAAATCATAGGCTAAAAAACTTAGAAAGCGGGGTACAGCACTGTGGAATTTCTTAATGAGTATTTTGAGCTTGTAGTAATGGGTATTTGTCTTTGCCTGGGCTACATAATAAAAAATCTTATACCAAGTGAAAAAATCAACAAATTCATCCCTCTTATTATGGGAATAGTAGGAGCATTTTTAAATTTGTGGATTAACAAATTTGTCTTAACGCCTGAGGTTTTACTTGCAGGACTGATTTCAGGCCTTGCGTCTACAGGCCTTTATGAAATGTTTGCACAGTTTATAAAAAAGGGAGGCAAATAATTGATTAAAATAGCATTAAGCGCAGGTCACGGCTTAAATACTTTGGGAAACCGTTGTATGAAAAGCCTTGACCGAAAGGAAACAAGAGAATGGGCTCTGAATGCCAGAATATGCCAAAGGGTGGAAGAACAACTGAAGGAATATAGCGGCTATGAGCTTGTTCGTATGGATGATATAAGCGGCAAAAAAGACGTTACCCTTTTAAGCCGTGTTTCAAAAGCGAATAAAATGAAAGCAGATATTTATATCTCGGTTCATCACAACGCAGGTGTCCGCGGCGGTAACGGCGGTGGAATTATGGCTTTTACCTATTCCAAGGTGGATGAAATTACAAAGTCCTGGCAAAAGGATTTGTACGATGCTCTTATAAAGCACACCTCTCTAAAGGGGAACAGAGCAAAACCTCTTTCTACCGCGTCATTTTATGAGCTAAAGGCTACCTCTATGCCGGCGGTGCTTTTAGAACTTGGCTTTATGGACAGTAAAACCGACGTTCCCATAATTTTAAGCGAAACCTTTGCAGACAACTGCGCCAAGGCAATAGCAGAGGTTATAGTAGAAAAGGGCAGTTTAACAAAAAAAGAAGCAGACCAAAAACCTGCTTTTATAAAGAAATCTATTGATACTATAGCTAACGAGGTTATAAAGGGACTTTGGGGTAACGGCAGCGAGAGAAAGAGAAAACTAAAGGCGGCAGGATATGATTACACTGTAGTGCAAAAAAGGGTAAATCAGTTGCTTAAATAATAATTACAAAAACAGAACCGCCTCACTTTTATAAAGTTGGGCGGTTCCGCTTTATGCATATGTGTTATGAGAGGGTGCCATACATTATAGACAATATCGAACCAATACGAGACTTGTTGATTTTCACAAGGACGGAGACACCGCGACCCTGATGGACGTCATTGCCGAAGCCCTTAATATTTTAAGGTCTTACGTATACCGAATTGAAGAGGTTGCTTTTTAAAAGTTAAAGAAGAATTTAGAGTAGTTATTGATTATTAACTGAATAATAATACTTTTCCATAATCTCTAATTGATAAGTGCTTAATTTTTTTATATCTTCATAATTGCACTTATATCCTCTCGAATTTATAACGATATAAGGCAGATGAGAAGTTTCAATTTTAATAGTGTCACCGCTTTTTAAGTAAACGCGGTAACCACTCTGACCTCCGCCTTGCATATATAAATATTTTTTTGTGCCAAAACCTCCTATATTCATTGCCATTAAACTATCAACTATTTCTTTGGCTTGGGTAGAATTTAAAAACTCTAAAACCTCTTTACCCTCGTAATCAAGTACGCCGATTTGACAATCTGTAAAATCATATTTTTCAATGGGCGATTTTGTTAGCATAGAGATGCTAACAGTTATAACTAGGATAAATATTCCTAAAATAGAAATTGTTTTTTTCATAAGTATATTACCAAGTTAAGACCAGTATTTACATGTTGCACTATCTAAAGTTAATATTACTCCAGACAAACCACTTACATAACGATGACCTAACGAAGCAGTATATGTTGTAACGCCAAATCCGTATTCGGGGTCCATTACATAAAGGTAACTTGCTGGAAAATTGATAGCATAAATAACACCAGCATGATATCCTCCGCTCCATCTGAATGTTGCATATACAGGATATCCATAATATATGTTGTTAAATATTGTGCCGTCTGATGGCACTATATTTTTATGTGTATAGTATACTCCGTATTGATTCAGCACATTTACTTCGCCGCCTAAATCTAATTCTCTGTCATAATTAGATGCTCCATAATGCATTTGTGCGACAGACGTTGCTGTTAAGTTAGCGTTATTTAAGTAATTAACAACACATGCAACCGATGCCGCCCAACATAAAGATGAAGGAGGATTTTGACTTACAAAAGATACATCACATGAATAATAAACCGGAACGCGATTTACATTTGTAGAAACATATTCTAAATCATAAGATTTAGTTATATCATTTAACAATATTGTATTTCTGTCTATATCTTTCACATCATTTAATTGTATTCTATTCTCTGTATGTAAAGAAATATCTGCCACAGGATATAGCTCTTTACCATCATAGATAAATGTTGTATCAATATCATAAATTATAGCAAATTTTGTTTTAATTGATATTACGTTAGTGATTTTATCAACTAACGCAACAGAAAACTGATAAGTGCCATCTTTTGTTTTGATAACCCATCCAACAAGTTTATCAATATAAAAAATAGGTATAAATTCTGAATTGATGGTAATTCCGTTTTTTGTGTAATCATACGACAAAATAGGTGTTGAATAACTTAAATCTTGAAAATTTATATTGTTAAGCCCCATTTGTTGCTTTATAGGTTCTACAGCCTGTAGTGCTTCAATAATTTTATTTTCTTTTAAATCGCTTAAGCTAACTGCTTGCACATTCGTATTAGATAGAATAACTATAATTGTCAAGAAAAATGCTATTATTTTCTTTTTCATAATATTTCTCCATAATAAAGTGTGATAGTTTTAAAAATGGAACCGTCTCACTTTATAGAAACTGAAAGGTTCTTTATGCATATGTGTTATGAGAGGGTACCATTTGCATCACAAGAAAGAGAAGTTATAATTTCGCGTGTTTGCGTTGTGATAAACAAGGTTTTTTTCTTAAATATTCCTGTTGCCTGTGCCGTATTGCTTGTTTTATTTGTAACCGATGAATCAAGTCCCCAACCATAATTACAATCACTTGCACTGCAAGATACTGTGGTACAGGTCGCACTTACGCCGACATTTACGTTGAATGTTGCGCTTATTTTAAATTTGAACAAAACGTTTCCATCTGCATCCTTTGCGGTATGTGTTTTGGAACCGCTAATGCTTTTGGTTTCTCGTGTTTGTCTTTCATTTGCAAATTGTGTTATTGTTGTGGTTATTGAACTGCCATCTTCAAAATATTCAGTGGTTTCGCTAATTACTACTTCGTTATCGAAAGTACCATTACAATCTACAGCAAATACATTAAGTGTAAAACTCATAATAAAAATGATAATTGACAAACTGACAGATAAAAAATTTTTAATAGTTATGCACCATCCTTATAGTTAATATTTGTGTCAAAATTCACAGGACTATGTCTTTCGTTTTCAATATAAATGTATATAGAAAGTGAAGCAATTATTATTAAGATTACCGCAAATATAGAAATTGCAATCGCAGCAACTCGCTTTTTAAATTTATATGATTTTACATAAGAATTGTCAAGTCCTATTGCAAATTCTTTTGCAATATCCTCTGCTGTGCCAAAATGCTCTGTTACTTTATCAAAACAAGCAATATCATTATCTTTTATGTAAGCCTCAACCGATAGATTTAAATCTTTAAGCATTTGGCGCATTGTCTTATTATAGCAGGGCAAATTTTTCTTTATGGTTTTAAAATAGGTTTTTAACTGTTTTTGCATATTTATTTGCCCTCCGCATTTTGTCCGAGTATAAGTAAAATACCGTTATGCATTGAAAGATATTCTTGTTTAATTTCGTTAAGATAGTCAATACCTGCTTGTTCTATATGATAGTAGACACGTGTGCGGCGTTTACCAACCTTTTCGCTGCGGTCAGCAATATAACCTCTTTCAATCAAACGGTAAAGCACAGGGTATAATGTACCTTCGGTTACCACGTACTTTCCTTGGCTTAATTCCTTTAGTTGTTGACAAATTTCATAGCCGTACATATCTTTTTGGCTTAAAAGGGATAACAATGTCAGTTCTATGGTTCCTCGCTTAAGCCCTTCTGAAATACCCATTGGACTCACCCCTTTACTTATTATATTTTTATTGTAGCGGATTATTTTGCTTTGTCAATACTTTGCGTCGCAAAATATTATTGACAAAGTTTCAATTTTATGATACCTTTAAGGTGTAAATAAAACTAGAAAGCGGTGGGTCCAATGTACAGTGAAGAAGTGAATCACTGTAACGGGTATTAATCATAGAAATGTATTAACACAGAAGATTATATATCAGTCAATTCAACAAAATCGTTTAACTTTATAAGCGAACAAATATACAATCGTCACCCGGTGCTTGCTGGTACTGTAGCTGATACGTATGCACATGCGGTACTAGTTATGGGATGGGATACTTCTTCAGGTTCACAGACAATAACATTTTTCGACCCTGGTGACGGCAAATATAAAACTTGCACATATGCTGCTTTTTGTAATGGTTCTTATAATGGTACATCCTATGTAGAAACATGCTATAATGCTGCATCTTAACATATGGAGGTTATATTATGAATAAAATGTCAAAATGCATTTTTAACATCGTTATTATATTAGTTGTTGCCTGTTCAGTCTTGGTTGCACCCATAAAGGCGGTAGGTAGTGAAGTTAAGGGTATAAGTCAACTAATTAACGAAAAAAACCATTCATACAGCCAATATGCTCAGCAAATAGAAACTATTATGCAAGGTCTTGTTGCTCAAAAAGACTTATATGATAGTTCTAGCTCAAAGGACTTACGAGGTGAACCTGACTATGTTTCAACATACGACTTGGAAAATGCGTACAGAGTTTTTATTGCAGACAATCTATTTTTAACCAAACTAAATCAGAGCGGTTCTTTTACGGACATACTGACAGATAAAATACAGTGGAAGGTACCTGTTGTTACTCAAAAAGGGGACAACGGCCTGGTTACGCTACTTGAAGAAAACGGAAAATTATCGTGGGTAGCTACCGAAGTTGGAGAAGCAACTGAAAACCTCTATGTAAGTGATGCTAAAATTAAAAATGCTGTTGAAAAAGCAAAGGAAGTTAAGGGCGATTTTGATGATATGAAAATTGCACATTCCTATATGTACAATACAACATTTGTGTATTTAAACAGTGATAAAGAAGAATATTTAATACCATTTAGTTGCTATTTCAAGGAAATTGGAATCAACAACGGGGAGCTTTACACGGTCTCCCAAATACAGAAAAAATTTAATAACTGTTTTGAGGAGGAAACAAATGTAGACGACAGTGGAGTTATTGTTTACGGTAGTGGACCAACATTTAAAAACAGGAATTTTAGTTTTAAACTTGCTTTAGGGTGTAGTGTTGTTATTGGGATTATCGCACTAATAATAGTAATAAAGCGAAGAAAAAATCATAACACGGATTCTATTACCTCTGAAATTCAGTAGACTAACAGAATGACAAGTTGCCATATCCACTATAAACATTGCAAACAAAACTTGTACGCAGTGAGTCCAATGTGCAGTGAAGAAGCAAATTGCTGTAGTAAAATAAAAGGTGATGCTTTGAAGAAGATTGTTGTTTTGCAGTTGTTGTTGATGACAACTTTATATTTTCGGCAGATTGTGGATTTAACCAATTATCCTTGAAAAACTCGAATATTATTTATCAGGATGGTCGTTCGGCAAGTGAAAAGGAGTTAACTATCAATTCCCCAATAATAGTTTATTATGATGAGATTTTAGAATCAGATCCTGGCGCTTTAATTTGCAGTGAGATTGTAATATTGGATAATAAAATAAATTGATGTTAACTAGTTCGCTGTTATATTTAAAACATCATATATGAGAAAGGGGAATTTGGTCAGATGTTTCGTTTTTTTAAAAAGACTTTTTGTATTGTTTTATGCTTGTGTCAACTGTTGCTACTTGCCAACTGTAACACAAAAGCCTTGCCGATGAATGAGGTTGTGAGTAAAATCCTTCTTGAAAAAGGCATTGAAAAATCAAAAATTATTCGTCTTTGCAATAATGATGATAAATTTGTTTCAATATACCAAAAGTTTTCTATAACAATAACCCAAGAGGATTTAAACAAATATGTAGAAGAACTTTTATCTACACATAACACAGGTACGGAAAATAAAACATACAAGTCAAGCGATGCATATATACTCAATTATTACGGTTGCCGAACTGAAGAAGAGTTTTTGAATAAATGCGAACTGCGGCTGAAGGAAATCAAAAGAAAAGAACAAAAAAGCGCTTCTGATGAGGATTTCCTCAATAAAATCACAAAGGAATGCAAATTCTCCATAAACAAGGAAGAAGCCGTTGAGTATAGCAAACAAATAGTCGAGAAACATAAAAATTTAGCATATATAAGCGGTTTAGAGTTAGAGGAATATATAAAACAAACCCTTAATATGTCAGAGGATGAATTTTACGATTATTGTTATGACTGTGGAGTTAGTGAGATTAAACAGTATTTACTTATTGGCGCAAATACTGCTGACACTACGTTTGACGGAGAAGGCTTTGCAGAATTTTGTTCTATGTCAGGATATGACAGTAACGATGAAGAGAACTCAACTTCAAAATATCATTTTTTAAAAACTATTACTATAGCGCATTATCGCCATAGTGTAAGACATTTGGTAGCTTACGTAGTTCCTTTATTTGAGGATAAAACTTTCAGCTTAGAGGTTTATGAGTCATCAAACCTGTATGCAATGAATTCTTCTGATTACAAAAAACATACAATTACCGCAGAAGAACAAAACAAGCTTATAAATTCTATAGCTGATTTGAGTCTGGGAGAGTCCGGATATACAGATACGTTAAACCAACTATATAATTATGTTTTGATTCTGAGAAGTGATGATGAAATTGCAGCTGTAATAATGCTTGATGATGTGAATAAATTTGTTAAAATGTATCAAAGTGACGGCGACACGGTGTGTGATACATTTGAAGAAACAAATTTAGATGAACTATTAAAGAATATAGTAAAATAACTAAAAGACTGTCGGGTTATTCCCGACAGTCTTTTAAATCTAAAACCAGTTCTTTTGTTAGCAGAATAATTGTGATAAGAAGAGCAATAGCGAAATATTTTTGCTCTATTAAAAGGTTTCCTCCTGACAGATAATTTGCACAGGCATTATAAGAGGCAAATACTGTTATAAAAGAAAAATACCATTTTTTAGGATTATAGAACAAATATATAATGCTCAAAATGTCTGCAACAAAGAAATATCTTTCGTGCATACGTGGAAGTAAAAAGGGCAAAAGCAGAGAAGAAAGATAAAAAATTGTCACTAACTGTTTTTGTCCTATTTTGTCTTTGAAAACAAAGCACAGATAAACAAGTAACAAAGCGGCAAAGCCTGAAAGCATAATGCCTAGGAAATTAAAGCTTTCAAAGGAAACCTTATTGCTTACCAGTTGATATACAGAAGGCGCGTTAAGGGTTAGTTCAGGGTATTGTGTCGTCTGCATAAAATATATGCCAAGGATAGCTGCTATGCTTCGACCTGCTAAAAGAGCAGGTAGCAGAGTTGCAACAAAGGTAAGAGGGAAATATATTAAATCCTTTATCTTTATTTTATCTAAAATTACCGCCACAACAAATGCAGGAAGCACAAATATTGCCTGAAGCTTAAAGGAAAAAGCAAGAGCAAACATAATAGTAGCAAGTCTGCCGTTGCCTTTAAGTACAAAGTAAAAACTTGCAATTACACCTGCCGCTAAAACACTGTCGCACTGACCCCAGTAAGCACTGTTCATAAGCACGGTAGGCAGAATTAATGCAGTGAAAAATGCGGCGATTTTTACAAAAACATTTTGGAATTTAACCTCTACGCATTTCATAACAAAAAATCCGCATACAAAATCAAAAACACAGGAAAACCATTTAATTAAAACAAGGTCCGAAAGGTTAAACTTTGAGATTATAAAAAGGAAATAAAGATAGGGCATATTGTAGTCCCCAATTTGCGCCCTAAGTGCCTCGACACCTTTATATTCACGCATTTGTGTGAGCCACTGAGAGAGAAAAACGTTATAATCTCTTGAAGCAAAATGAAGAAGAGAAACTCTTATACAAATTGTTGCTGCAATGCCTGCCGCAATGAATAAGAGAGTTATATCGTCGAACTTTTTTGAAACTGCAAAAACAGATAAAACCCCAAGGTATAAAAGAGAAAAAAGAATAGAGGTTAATGCCAAATCTTCTTTTGCTATACCGCAGGAATTTCCTGTCAACATAATAAATAAAAACATTATGCCGCTAAGTAAAACTGCAAAGGGCAAACGGTATAATACTTTATTTTCACAAAGCTTATTCATAGATTATTGCTCCTTATTTTTTATAAGGTAATTGTAAAGAAGAAGGGCAATTCCCACAAAGGAGTAAACGCTTGTAATGAGTCCTATAATACCGCCAATAAGCTCTAAAGACAAAACTGCAAAAACTTTTCTGAGAAGTGTGCCTGTAAAGTTTATGGCAAGGTATATTATAAAGGAAATCATAAGGCCTTTAGAATGGGTTGGCTTGTAAGATAGATAAAAAAAGTTTTTAATCATTGGGGAAAGCCTCCGCCGCTTTAATCATAATTGCACATTCGATACGCTTTTTATGTAGTTCACAACCAAGCTTGTATACGCCCTTTACACTGCCTGTAGAATGATAAGCGTTAGCGGCGCAACCTCCTGAGCAATACATTCTTGCAAAGCAGTCGTTACATTCACTGTGAGAATAAATATTGCATGACTTAAACTGGTCGCAGACATTGTGATTTTTAACACCATCGAAAACGTTTCCTAAAAGGAAGTTTTCGTCGCCTGCGAACTGATGACAAGGGTATAAATCTCCGTTAGGGGTAACCGCCATATATTCGGTTCCCACACCGCAACCCGAAACTCTTTTTACAACACAAGGTCCGCCGTCTAAATCTATCATATAGTGATAAAATGTAAAACCTTCGCCCTTTTTGTTTCGTTTAATCATTTCTTTTGCCAGAATCTCATATTGCTCCAATAAAACAGGCAAATCTTTTTCAGACAAAGCGTAAGGAGCAGAAGGCTCGGCAACAACAGGCTCAATAGAAATCTCTTTAAAGCCTAAATCTGCCATATGAAGAATATCACTTGCAAAGTCGGTGTTAAAAGCGGTGTAGGTACCTCTCATATAGTAGTCCTTGCCGCCGCGTTTTTCCACAAAGGTTTTAAAGTTATCTATAATTTTATCATAAGAGCCCATACCGTTTCTAAAAACTCTCATACGGTCGTGGACTTCTTTTCTGCCGTCCAGGGAAAGAACAACGTTGCTCATTTCCTTGTTGCAAAAATCAATAATTTCATCGTTCACAATAACGCCGTTGGTGGTATATGTAAAGCGAAAGTTTTTGTTTGCAGCCTTTTCAATGCTTCTTCCATATTCCACAAGTTTTTTAACAACGTCAAAATTTAAAGAAGGCTCTCCGCCAAAAAAGTCCACCTCTAGATTTTTGCGAGTGCCGGAATTTTCAACTAAAAAATCCAGAGCCTTTTTGCCAACCTCAAAGGACATAAGACCTCTGGCCCCGTGATACTCTCCCTCGCCTGCAAAACAGTATTTGCAGGAAAGATTGCAGTCGTGAGCAACGTGAAGACAAATGGCCTTAAGAACCGATTGGCGTTTTTTAAAGGTTTCGGCTAAATCTTTAAACTTGTCCTCATAAAAAAGTTTGCCTTCTTCTTTTAAGGCTTCGATATCACAGAAAACTTGTTCAATATCTTTGTCGGTTATATCTTTATATGTGTTTTTTATTTCTTGTTTGATTTGGGCTTTGTCTTTATTTTCATAATCTTTAATTATGTCAAAAGCAATCTGGTCAACCACGTGGACACAGCCTGAGTTAACGTCGAGAATAATATTATAGCCGTTAAGTTTATATGCGTGAATCATTAATAAAACCTCGGTAAATTAAAGTAAAATCGCCGCAGTTTCTGCGACGATTCTTTAGATTTTAGAAACTTTTAAAAATTATTTGCTTTCCTTGCATTTTTCACACTGTTGGTTAGCAACAGAGCAGGAAGTTTTACTTGCAGACTGACAAGAAGTCTGGCATTCGCCACAACCGCCTGTAACAGCAGAAGTTTCAAGGTTTCTTGAACTTAAAGTCTTAATTCTTTCCATTTTGAACCCTCCCATACGGATTAAGCAAACACGAACAATCCAAATCTGATTTTAAAAGGGAGATTTTCGTCTTTGCTTTGTTAAAATACTCGTTAATCCGTAAGGATTAACTGCGTTTTGTGTCTCGCACAGACAAAAATCTCCACATTTAAAATTCTACGACCTAAAACGAGCAGAATTTTGTGTGATTTTTGGTGCGAAGGAGTTAGTAAGGCCAACGCCTACTAACTTGCGACAAACCGAAAAGTACCGAAATTGTGCCGTTTTAGGCAGGTTTGGATTATTCGTGTTTGCTTATATAATTATGGTATCATAATTTGAAAATTTTGTCAAGTAAACTTGGTGATTATCTTTCGGTTCCCATAAAGAAAATTGCAAGGGTGCCCGGACCGGAATGAGCGGCAATTACCGAGTCAATATAATTAATGGTAACATCCTTTACCTTATAAAGTTTTTTAATTTGTTTTTCTACGTACTTGGCATCTTCAATACAATCTCCATGGCCAATGAAAATATGCTGAGAGCTTAAATCGGTTCCAACCTCGCCCATACGCTGAATCATAGCATCAAGGGAAATACGTCTGCCGCGAACCTTTCCTGTCATAACAAGCTTGCCATCATTGTCCATGTGGAGTAATGGCTTGATATTTAAAAGGGAACCTGCAATGGCTGTAGCGCCTGAAAGTCTGCCGCCTCTTTTAAGGAAGAAAAGGTCGTCAACTGTAAAGAGATGAACAAGGTTTAGCTTGTTATCTTCAATCCATTTTGCAGTTTCTTCAATAGAAAAGCCCTCGTTTCTTTTCTTAGCAACGTAACACATTAAAAGGCCCTGGCCGAAGGAAGCACAAAGCGAGTCTATCACAATAATTTTTCTGTCGGTATATTCTTCCTGTAAATCCTCTGCAGCGTTTTTAGCCACAAGGTAAGAGCCCGAAAGGGAAGAAGAAAATGAAACGTATAGTACGTCGTTGCCCCCGTCAAGTTCTTTTTTTATAGCATTTTTACAGGTTTCATAGTTCACAAGAGAGGTCTGAACCTTCTCCTTGCTTCTTAGCATTTCGTAGAAGGCTTTATAGTCGGTTTCTTCACCTTCGATATAGCCTAAATACTCCTTGCCGCCTACGTTATAACTTAAAGAAACCACTTTTATATCGTTAGCTTTAATAAGCTGAGTTGTTAAATTTGCCGCTGAGTCGGTAATTAATGAAAATGTCATACAGATAACTCCTCTATCTAGTTTTCAAAACCATTATATATCGTAACCTTTATAATGTCAAGAGGTTTTGCCTACTTTATTTTAAAATTTTTAAAACTTGAAATATGATTTGCGATATGATATAATATTTACGAAGTAACATTTTAGGGGGAATATAAATGGAAGACATAAAGAAAGACAAGAGCCTTTCTGAATATATTGGCGAATTTAGACTTCCAAGACATACTGAACTTCCGGAAATAGATTTTTATATGGACCAGGTTATTTCCCTGATGAATAAATGTCTTTATTTATCTGCAGGCGACGAAACTTCCAAGCTTATAACTCCTGCTATGATTAATAACTACGTAAAGTTGGGAATAATCCCTCCTCCCGTTAAAAAGAGGTATTCAAGAGAGCATATATGCTATTTATTTATTGTGTGTATGTTAAAGTCGGTTATGCCTATTTCTTTGATTTCATATATTATAGAAACTCAAACCAAGAACCGAAGCATTTTTGAACTTTATGATTTGTTTAGCGAGGCATATGAGAATGTTCTTAAGAAAACCGACGAAACCTCAAAAGAAATGCTTGAGGAAAGCACAAACAAAGAAGCAAATGCGGTAGAAGTTGCATTGTTTATGGCAATACATGCATCAACGGCGCAGTTAATTGCACAAAACGCCGTAAAGGCCTTTTTGCCTACCCAAAAGCCTCAAGAAAAGGAAAAGAAACAAAAAGATGTGTAGAGATTTCTACACATCTTTTTTTATAATTTTATAGTATTTCTGCGATTTCGCTAAGAGCCGAAGCAGAAGATTGAAAACTTTTAAACTTAACCGAAAAATATGGATTTTCGGTAGGATGAAGGGTTATACGTTCCTTTAAAGCGTCACAAAGAAGAGCCACAAGCTCAGGTTTAATTTCCTTTACCTTAAGCAAAAGGGCGTCCTTGGTCTGCGTAATCTCATAAATACCACGTTTAGATGCCTTGCTCCTGAAAAGGGCAACGTTTATAAGGCCCATAACTGCCGAAGGCGGTTCACCAAAGCGGTCGCAAAGCTCGTCAATAACGTCTTCACTATCTTCGTTGGATTTTATTTCGGCAATTCTTCTGTAAATGCCCAGTCTTGCAGGTAGGCTTTCAATATAATTCTCAGGAATATGAGCCGAAATGCTAAGGTCTACAAGACATTCAGGCTCTTCCTCGGTTTTAATGCCTTTTTCTTCGTTCATAGCATCATTTAATAGCTTAAGATACATATTGTACCCTACGGCCTCCATATTTCCGTGTTGCTCTCCGCCTAAAATGCTTCCTGCTCCTCGGATTTCAAGGTCACGCATAGCAATTTTAAAGCCTGAGCCAAATTCAGTATATTCTCTTATTGCCTCAAGGCGCTTGGTTGCCACTTCTGAGAGGCCTCTGCCTTGTCTGAAACAGAAATATGCATAGGCTCTCCGCGGAGAACGACCTACGCGTCCTCTTAACTGATGAAGTTGAGAAAGACCGAAACGGTCGGCGTCTTCTATAATCAGGGTGTTGGCATTGGGAACGTCTACACCTGTTTCTATAATGGTAGTGCAGACTAAGACGTCAATTTCGTGCTCCATAAGTCTTTTCCAAACCTTAGAAAGCTCTTCTTCTCCCATTTTTCCGTGAGCCGTAGCAATATTAGCGTCAGGTAATTGCTCTTTAAGTCTTAGCGCACATCTTTCTATAGTGTCCACGCGGTTGTGAAGATAATACACCTGACCTCCGCGTCGCAGTTCTTTTTTAATAGCATCTAAAAGCAAGCCATTATTTTGCTCTAAAACATAGGTTTGAACAGGGTAGCGGTCACTGGGAGCCTCGTCAATGGAAGAAAGGTCGCGAAGCCCGGACATTGCCATATTAAGAGTGCGTGGAATAGGTGTAGCTGAAAGTGTCAGAATGTCTACGTGAGGATAAAGCTCTTTGAGCCTCTCTTTTTGAGCTACTCCAAAACGTTGTTCCTCGTCAATGACAACAAGACCTAAATCTTTAAAGGAAACGTCTTTGGAAATTAACCGGTGTGTGCCTACAACTAAGTCTACGCCACCTCTTTTAAGAGCTAAAACAATTTTTTCTTGCTCTTTAGGACTAACAAAGCGAGAAAGCATCCTAACCTCTACCGGAAGGTCACCAAAACGCTTTAAAATCGTGTTGTAGTGTTGCCATGCAAGAATGGTGGTAGGAACCAGTATCGCGCATTGTTTGCCTTCGCTGATACACTTGAATGCGGCACGAAGAGCAACCTCTGTTTTACCAAACCCAACGTCTCCGCAAAGGAGTCGGTCCATAGGAACAGGCCGCTCCATATCGTTTTTAATTTCACTTACACAACGGAGTTGGTCTTCGGTTTCCTCATATTCAAAATGCCTTTCAAAGTCGTTTTGAAGGTCGGTGTCCTGGCTAAAAGCATAGCCTTTTGCCGCCATACGCTTAGCGTAAAGTTGGGTAAGCTCTTTTGCCATATTTTTAACGGCAGAACGCACCCTTGTGCGAGTTCTGGTCCACTCCTGAGTGCCAAGCTTGTTAAGTCTTATTTTGCCTTCGTCGGCAGAACCGATATATTTGGAAACCAAGTCAAGCTGAGTTACAGGTACGTATAAAACGTCTCCTTTAGCGTACTTGATTTTAATATAATCCTTAGTAATTCCGCCGTTGGTAATGCGGTTTATTCCGTCAAAAACACCAATGCCGTGGGAGGAATGAACAACGTAGTCTCCTTGTCTTAATTCTTCCAAAGAATTATAAGCGTTTTTTGCCTTTGCTTTTTTCCTAGGCTTCAGTTCAGATGAAATATACTTGTGTGTTATAAAAGAAAAGTTAAGTTCAGGAATTTCAAAACCTGAGGAAAGGCCACCGCAGGTTACTACAGTGCCGTTGACAGGCAGGCCTTTGATGTTTTCAAGGTAAATAGAATTTATGCCCAGTCCCTGCAAATCGGAATTTAAAATCTGAGCAGCTTTTCCGCTTTTTGCAGCAATAACGGCCAGACCGCCTTTAGATAGGGAATAACCAATATCTTCCTTTAAAACCTTAATGTCTCCACTCCAACTGGAGTTTTTCTTAAAGTCGCAGGTAAGAAGCTCTTTTAAAGGAAATGGGACGCTTGAGGGTACAAAGGAGTCAAAAAGCAAACCTTTTTCTATATGGGTCAAAAGGTCGGTTTCGTCAAGATAAACCTTGGCACTGCCTGATGATAAAAAACCTTCCTCTAAATAGCTTTTTGTGTCCTCATTCATCTGCAAGGTAAAGTTCTTTATATGCTCTCTTACCGAAACAATTTCTGAAGTGACAACAAGACTCTCAGGCATATAACTGAAAATACTGCTACTGCCGTAAATAAGAGAAATATATCGGTCAAAGGAAAAACCGATTTCATTATTTAAAGCCTCAATATCATCATCTATTCTTTTAATTTGCTTTGGAGTTAATTTTTTTTGGGAACCTTTATATTGGGTAAGTAAATTTATTAAACTTGATTTATCTGCCAAGACCTCGCTTGCAGGGGCAATGGCGATTTCTTTCAGGGTGTCGGTTCTCCTTTGTGTGTCCAGGTCAAACCTTGAAATAGTATCAATTTCATCTCCCCAGAATTCGATTCTGAAAGGAGAGGTTTCGTTTACTGCAAATATGTCGATAATGCCGCCTCTGGCAGAAAACTGTCCAACACCTTCCACCAGGTCGCTGCGCACATAACCTGCGGCAAGCAAACTGTCTATTATACTGTTGGTGGAAACTGTATCGGCAACCTTAAAAGCGAGACAGTTTTTTCTTAAAATCTCTGGGGGAATAACTATCTGCATGGCCGATTCTACACTTAAAATAAGCAAGTCAAAAGACCCCTCTAAAAGTTTAGAGAGGGTGTATATTCTTTTATGTTCATACTCTTTTGAGTACCCTTGGAACCCACCAATAGCATAGTCTCTGGATGGTAAAATTCCCACCCTCACACCAAGCGACGCAAGGTCGTCGTAAAGATTGGAAGCAGAGGCTTCGTCAGGGGTTATAAGGGTAATCTGTTTTTTAGTTTCATTCATAAATGCCGAGAGTATAAGGGCCTTATGAATGTCCGAAAGCCCTGAAACCTCAACAGGTAATTTACCGTTTTTTTCAAGAGAGACAAGTTTCTTGAAAACAGAGGTTCTGGCTATAACGGAGTTTAAAAACTTCATAACTTAAACCAACCTATTTGGAGTATTTATTCATAGCACTGTCAATACCGCGTGCCAAAAGTTCTTCTACTGCCTTTACTGTTGTATCTAAAGCCGTATCTAAGGCGTCTTTGTCGGTTTTGGGAAATTTGCTCAGCACCCAGTCTTTCAGGTCGTAATCAGGATGAGGCTTGCTGCCCACACCGATTTTAACGCGAGGAAAATTCTCGCTTCCTAAATGAGCAATAATGTCCTTAATGCCGTTGTGTCCGCCGGCGCTGCCCTTTCTGCGAAGTCTGATTTTACCCACGTCAAGAGATATGTCGTCAAACATAACAAGGACGTTTTCAGGCTCTATTTTATAAAATGAAGCAATTTTACCTACGGCTTCGCCAGAATTATTCATATAGGTAAGAGGCTTTGCCAAAAGCACCCTTTTATCGCCTATATTAGCTTCTCCCACATAAGCATTATATTTCATTTTATTTAAAGAAATGTTATGTTTTTGGCAGAGCTGGTCCATTGCCGCAAAACCAATGTTATGACGAGTTCCGTCATATTCCATACCCGGATTGCCAAGACCTACAAGAAGCATGTCAAAAGAAGAATCGCCGAATTTCTTTTTTAAATTAAACATTATTTCATCTCCGACTTTTGTGTCTGCTAACAATTTTAACATATAATATAACTTTATTCAAGCAAATACTTGACAAGGATTGAAATAAAAGTTATTATTTATAGGTAAAGCGTTGAAGGGAAGAGTAGTTCTTTTCTTTTTGTCAGAGAGTGCAGACCACAGGCTGAAAGTCTGCATCTTAAAGGGATTTACGAAGACCACCCCGGAGTGTCTGTGAGTAAAAGCAGAACGGTTTGTCTACGTTATAAGACTGAAGAGTGGTACAAGATTTGTACAATTTGGGTGGAACCGCGGAGTTTTAATTTTCACTTCGTCCCTTTTGGGACGGAGTTTATTTTTTTGTTGGGGGATGTAATTATGAATATTTCACTAAAGGGAAATATCAAAGAATTTGAAGAGGGCATTAACGCCTACGATGTGGCAAAAAGCTTCGGCGGCGGATTTTTCAAAAATGTCCTAGCCGCAAAAATTAACGGAGAAAATAAAGATTTAAGAACTCCTTTAAAGGACTCAGACGAATTAGAGCTTCTGACTTTTGAGGATGATTACGGCAAGTGGACCTACAGACATACTGCTTCTCACGTTTTAGCACAAGCAGTAAAAAGACTGTACCCTGAAGCAAAACTTGCCATTGGACCTGCAACTCAGGACGGATTTTATTACGATATAGATTCTCCTGTAATGTTTACCCCTGAGGACCTTGTTAAAATCGAAGAGGAAATGAAAAAAATAATCAAGGAAAATCTTCCTCTGGAATATTTTACCCTTCCCTTTGAGGAAGCAGTAAAATTCTTTGAAGATAAAGGGGAGCCATACAAGGTAGAACTTATTAAGGATTTACCGGAAGGCTCTGTAATCAGTTTCTATAAACAGGGAGATTTCACCGACCTTTGCGCAGGTGCTCACCTTATGTCAACAGGCTCCATTAAGGCCTTTAAGCTAACAAGTGCAACCGGCGCTTACTGGAGAGGAAATTCCGATAATAAAATGCTTCAGAGAATTTACGGAACTGCTTTTCCAAAGGCGGCAGAACTTGAAGCATATCTTTTACAGATGGAAGAGGCTAAAAAGCGCGACCACAATAAGCTTGGCAGAGATTTAGGCTTCTTTACCACAAGCGAACTTATCGGTCAGGGACTTCCCATACTGTTACCAAAAGGTGCAAGAGTAATTCAGCTTCTACAGCGTTTTGTAGAGGACGAAGAGCAAAAACGCGGTTGGCTCCTTACAAAAACACCTTTTATGGCAAAGAGCGATTTATATAAGGTTTCAGGTCACTGGGATCATTATCAGGACGGCATGTTCGTTTTAGGCGACGAGGAGAAGGACGACGAGGTCTTTGCCCTTCGCCCAATGACCTGTCCGTTCCAGTATCAAGCATACCTTAACAAAGCTCGTTCTTACCGTGATTTGCCTTTAAGGTATAACGAGACTTCCACACTTTTCAGAAACGAGGCAAGCGGAGAGATGCACGGCCTTATTCGTGTAAGACAGTTTACCATTTCTGAAGGACACCTTATGTGCACACCCGAACAGTTGGAGGAAGAATTTAAGAGCTGCGTAGAACTCGCAGTGTATATGCTCAAAACCTTAGGACTTTACGAGGACGTTTCTTACAGATTTTCTCAGTGGGACCCCGATGATAAAGAAAAGTACATCGGAACGGTAGAGCAGTGGGAAGAAGCACAAGGTATGATGTCTAAAATCCTTGACCATCTTGAGATTCCTTACAAAGTTGGTGTTGGAGAGGCTGCGTTCTACGGACCAAAGCTTGATATTCAGATTAAAAATGTATTCGGTAAGGAAGATACACTTATCACAATTCAGGTTGACCAGATGTTGGCAGAAAAATTCGGTATGGAATATACAGATAAAGACGGTTCAAAGAAGCATCCGTATATTATCCATAGAACATCTATCGGTTGTTATGAAAGAACACTTGCTTTGCTTATCGAAAAATATGCAGGTGCATTCCCAACATGGCTTGCTCCTGTACAGGTTAAGATTATTCCTGTATCAGAACGTCACTTTGAATATGCTGAAAAGATTAAGAAGATATTCATCGAAAAGGGTATCCGTGTAGAAGCAGATTTCCGCAATGAAAAGCTTGGATATAAAATTCGTCAGGGTCAGCTTGAAAAGAATCCTAACATGATTATCGTAGGTGATAACGAGGTTGAAGCAGGTACTGTTTCCGTTCGTTCACGCCGCAACGGTGATATGGGCTCTATGACTATTGATGAAT
>JAZNBQ010000036.1:0-8456 GCA_045587065.1 Acutalibacteraceae bacterium
TTGGCTCACAGAACGACATGGCTACGATCCGACTTTTTTAAATTTCTTAGTTCTTAAGACTCTGAATAGGTGCAGGGATTTGTCCTCCGCGGCTAATAAACTTAAATGGAGAGTAGGTGTTAACCTTCATTACAGGGCCGCTTCCAAGTAGTCCACCGAAGGATAACTCGTCGCCAACCTTTTTGCCAATTGCAGGAATAACTCTTACTGCAGTGGTTTTAGAGTTTATCATACCGATAGCAGCTTCGTCTGCAATAATTGCTGAAATAACCTCAGGAGGTGTATCACCCGGAATATTTATCATATCAAGACCAACTGAGCATACCGCAGTCATTGCCTCAAGTTTTTCTATTGTTAAGGCGCCGCAGGTTGCTGCATCAATCATACCTGCATCTTCTGTAACAGGAATAAATGCGCCTGAAAGACCTCCTACCTTAGATGATGCCATAACGCCACCTTTTTTAACGGCATCGTTTAGCATTGCAAGTGCGGCGGTTGTGCCACAAGCACCGCATTTTTCAAGACCCATTTCCTCTAAAATGTGGGCAACAGAATCGCCAACTGCAGGGGTAGGAGCAAGAGAAAGGTCAACAATACCAAATGGCACGCCAAGTCTCTTTGATGCTTCCTTAGCCACCAACTGACCCATTCTTGTAATCTTAAATGCAGTTCTCTTAATAAGTTCCGCAACGCCTGTCAGGTCAAGTCCTTTTGATTTAGCTAAAGCCGCACGAACAACGCCGGGTCCGGAAACGCCGACATTGATTACAACATCAGGTTCGCCAACGCCAAGGAAAGCACCGGCCATAAATGGATTATCTTCAGGTGCATTACAGAACACAACTAGTTTTGCTGCACCTATGCAGTCACGGTCTGCAGTAATTTCTGCAGTTTTCTTAACAACGTGACCCATCTTAGCAACTGCATCCATATTAATTCCGGCTTTTGTTGAACCAATGTTTACCGAAGAGCAAACGTGGTCGGTAACCGAAAGAGCCTCAGGTATGCTATCGATTAAACGACTGTCAGCACCGGCAAATCCTTTCTGAACAAGGGCAGAATAGCCGCCTATAAAGTTTACGCCAACGGCCTTGGCAGCTTTTTCAAGAGTAATTGCAAACTTTACCGGATTTGCATCTTTACATGCAGAGGCAATTATTGCAATCGGTGTAACTGAGATGCGTTTATTTATTATGGGTATTCCAAGCTCACGCTCAATTTGTTCACAAACAGGAACAAGATTTTTAGCTGTTCTTAAAATCTTGTCGTAAATTTTATCACACGCAAGGTCAATATTACTATCAATGCAGTCAAGAAGAGAAATACCCATTGTTACGGTTCTGATATCAAGATTTTCATCTTGTATCATAGTAATAGTTTCAAGTATATCGCGAGTATCTATCATAAGTTTTCACCAAACCCTTAAATTTTGTGCATGGAATTAAATATTTTTTCATGCATAGCGTGTATTGATAAACCCAGACCCTCGCCAAGTTTTGCCATCTCGTCGCTAAAATCACCAAAATCAATTGATATGTTAGATATGTCACATAACATAATCATACAGAACATATCTTCAAGAATAGTTTGTGATACTTCATTTACATTAACGTTATATGAAGCACACTTTGTAGAAACGTTAGATAAAATTCCTACAGCGTCTTTTCCAACTACTGTTATAACAGCTCTCATATTGTGAACACTCCTAAAACATATTTATTTTAATATATCATAACAGAATATAAAAGTAAATATATTCTTGAATAATAACGTTAATAATGATATAATTTTTTTATTAAAGTTAGGGAGTGAAAATATGCAACTATCTGCAAAAGCCTATGCCAAAATTAATCTTTATCTAGATGTTGTAGGCAAGAGAGCTGACGGCTATCATTTTCTTGATATGATTATGCAGTCGGTTGATATTTTTGATTTTATCACAATAAAAGAAAACTCCTCTTCCGAAATTAATGTGAAATGTAAAAATTTTGATGTTAAACCGGAAGACAATATTGTTTATAAGGCTTGTAAAGCGTTTTTAGACAAGAATAATTCCACTACGGGTTTTGATATTTTAATAGAAAAAAACATTCCTGTTGCCGCAGGAACTGCAGGTGGCAGTGCCGATGCAGCTGCAACACTAAAATTACTAAATACGCTTACAAATACCAATCTTAATGAACAAGAACTTGGAGAAATTGGACTATCTTTAGGTGCAGATGTTCCTTTTTGCCTTACCGGCGGTACTGCATACGTTAGCGGGATAGGTGAGGAGATTAGAAGACTAAACACCCCCAAAATGTCCTACGTTTTGCTAAAAAATCGCGATAAGCTTTCTACGGGAGAAATGTATAAGATTTTGGATTCTCAAAAAATTATCAATGATAAAGAACTTAGCAAATTAATAAAGGGAATTGAAAATGTAGATTTTGAGCTTATATGCAATAATATTTTCAACGCTTTTGAATTTTGTTGGGATTTTGATGAAATGTCAAAACAATTTAAAAAGTATATGCCTAATAAGGTCTTCTTAAGTGGCTCAGGACCAACAGTATGTGCCTTATTTAATGATGAAACCAGTGCGTTAAATTGCGCTAATGATTTAAATTTTTTAAATGCTAAATTTGCTCAATCAAAAAACTTCGGAGTAGAAATTGTATAAAATTTTGTATCACAGTCAATAATCAAAACATAACAACAGGAGAGTTTTGATTATGAAGAGTTTTACAAAGAAATGGTTTAATATTTCATTGATATTTGGAGTTGTTTCTGCAATACTTATTTCTAATATTTGCTTTACAGATGCTTGTGAGGAAATGTACGATAATATTATTAGAATCCGAATAATTGCTAATTCTAATAGTGAATCAGACCAAGCGTTGAAATTAAATATCAGAGATGCAGTTTTGGAAAGTTCTAAAGAAATTTTTAAAGAAAGCAAAGATTATAACGATGCAGAAAGAATAGCTACTGAAAATATTGATCTTTTTAAAAACACCGCTAAGCAGGTTATTGAAAAGTGCGGATATAATTATGATGATGATTTAAAAATCAAGGATGAGTATTTTAATACAAGAGAGTACGATAATTTTACTCTGCCGGCAGGCTCGTATAAATCTTTAGTTTTTACTGTAGGTGAGGGTAAGGGCGAAAATTGGTGGTGTGTTGTATACCCCGAGGTTTGTGTTGGTGGGTGTACAGGAAGACTTAATGATAGTGTTTCTGATAGTTCTGCCGATTTTGCCTATAATAGTGATAAGTATATAATTAAATTTAAAACTGTAGAAATATTCGAAACCATAAAAAACCGTTTAAATTTTTTCAACTAATTTCCAAAATTCTATTGACAAAACGCGCTTTCATAGATATAATAATGTTCGTGCTTGGTGGATATAGCTCAGTTGGTTAGAGCGCCAGATTGTGGCTCTGGAGGCCGTCGGTTCAAATCCGATTATCCACCCCATCTTTTTTTAGGGATGTCGTCAAGCGGTAAGACAACGGATTTTGATTCCGTCATTCGTAGGTTCGAATCCTGCCATCCCTGCCAAATAGAGTCTGCTAATGCAGGCTCTATTTTTGTGTATTTGAAATTTTGATAATTATGTGATACAATTAAAGAAAAAATTTGGGAGAAAAATATGTCAACTAATCATTTTTATGCGATGCTTTCAAGAATGAAATACATTAATCGTTGGGGACTTATGAGAAACACTAGAAACGAAAACTTGTCTGAGCATTCCTTGGAAGTTGCTTTTATTGCTCATGCTCTTGCAATTATTTCAAAAAATAAATTAGGTAAAGATATTAATCCGGATACTGTTGCGGTTGCGGCTATGTTTCATGACACTTCTGAAATTATTACAGGTGATATGCCTACGCCAATTAAATATTTTAATCCCGAAATTAGAAAAGCTTATAAAGATATTGAAGAAATTGCAGAAAACAAATTAATATCAATGCTTCCTGAATATTTTACTAATGATATGTACAATATTTATAACACTGATAGTGATACAATGTTATTGGTTAAAGCGGCAGATAAAATTTCAGCATTAATTAAATGCATTGAAGAATTAAATATGGGAAACAAGGAATTTATCGATGCTAAGAAGTCTACAGAAAAATCACTAACGGCACTAAATTTGGAAGAAGTAAATATTTTTATTTCTGAATTCTTAGACAGTTTTTATTTGAGTCTGGATGAACAAAATGTGGCGGACTATGAGTAAGAATAATTTTAAATCCAGTTTATTGTTAACCTTATCATCTATAGTTATTGGTGCGGTTTGTGGAATTAGCGGCTCAGTCTTTCATTTGTGCACAGAAGTGTTAGGCAATGTCAGAACAAATAATAGTTGGATTATTTATTTTTTGCCAATTTCCGGTTTATTAATTGTTTGGTTTTATAATTTGCTTAATATTAATCCTGATACCAATATCAAACCTGTTTTCAATGGCGCAAGAACTGGCGAAAAAGTTAATCCTTTGCTTTCTGTTTGTATTTTTTTTGGTACCTGTATTTCACATTTATTTGGCGCAAGCACCGGTAGGGAAGGCGCGGCCTTACAACTGGGGGGAAGCCTCGGTAGTTTAACAGGACAAGCCTTTAAACTTGAAAATAAGAAAAATAGAATTGCAATAATATGTGGTATGGCTGCAGGATTTACTGCAATGTTTGGCACTCCGATAACGGCGGTTGTTTTTGCTGTTGAAGCAACAGACGTCGCTCTTGGTATGCTGTATACCTGCAATTTTATCTATATTATTATTAGTGTATTTATTTCTGCTGTTATTTCTCGTTTGTTAGGTGTTCACGGAATGAAATTCTCCGTCCCTGAATTACAAATTAATGCTAAAAATATTGCACTTATTGTTATTTTAGCAATAGCATGTGCTTTAATTTCAATTGCTTTTATTTTAGGCAAAAAATATCTTAAAAAATATTTTTCTAAATTTGTTAAGAACGAATATTTGAGAATTTTTATTGGCGGCTTGATTATTGTGGCTCTATCTCTAATTTGGAGTAGCGGAGACTATAATGGCGTTGGTGCAAATGTGATTGAAAATGCAATGGCAGGAAACGTCAAAGCTGAAGCGTTTATATTGAAACTTGTTTTCACTATAATATCTCTTTCAGTTGGTTTTAAAGGCGGAGAACTAGTTCCGATATTTTTCATTGGCGCAACGCTGGGAGGCCTTCTTGGGGGAATTTTCGGTATTTCTGTTGCAATCTGTGCCGCAATTGGTCTAGTTTGTATTTTTTCTGCGTCTTCTAATTGCCCAATAGCTGCCATAGTTTTAGGAGTAGAGATTTTTGGCTATCATTTACTTCCGTTTTTTGTAATTGCTTGTATAGTCTCTTATTTTGCTTCATTTAAGATAGATTTTTATAATAAGAAGAACTACAAACCGGAAGATGTTCCTTTATAAAACTAAATGTCTTGTAACCTATTTACTATTTTTAAATATAATGTAATAGGTTGATAAGGCGGTGGTTACTTGAAGAAGAGAAGAAACTCTAAGACTTTTCTGTTTGTTACTTCATTTGCTTTAGGGTTGCTTTTGGCATGTTTTCTGCCACCTCGTTGTCTTGTGGTAGTCTTAGCCATTGTCGTAATCTGCCTTGGAATTTACTCGGCAAAATGTTGCTGAAGGGAGAAGGCGTATGAAGGTTGTCCTTGTAAAAAGCCCAAAGGTTTTGAGTGGCTTTTTAAGAATGATTTTTGGTGTAAAAAAACAGAATGTTTAATATTTACATAAGGGGCGAAACATATATTTTATGTTTCGTCCTTTTTAATTCATATTTTAAGCTCGCTAATAATATATATTAAATGTCTATTAATTTAATAAGAGGGAGTTTTGAAATATGGAAACGAATATATTGAGACATTCAATATTTTTTGAAGAGACTGTTTTTAATGAAACAACGGAATTGAATATTGATACTGATATAAACCTGCCTGATTATTGTGGACAAATAAAAAAGATACTTAAATGCAGAGCTGTACCAAGAGTTACGTCTAAGAGTATCAGCGGACAGAATCTATTGATTGATGGAACAATCAACATTAATATTTTATACTCAGATGACTCAAACTGCATAAAAAGTTATGAGCATATTGTTCCGATAGAAAAAGGCTTTGAACTTAATAATAATTTTGAAAATTGTAATATTAGTTGTAAAATAAAATCAGATTTTATAAACTGTAGAGCCTTAACTGAAAGCAAAATAAGCGTACATGGTTCTGCATCAATAAACGTAGTGATAAAAACAAAAAAACCATTAGATATAATAACAGATATTGATAATACTTCAATTGAATTACTGAAAGATGACTCTACTGTAACCATTCCTATGGGAGAGGGGGAGAAAAACCTAATTGTTGAAGAAGAAATATCTATTGGCAATGGTCAAGCATCAGTTGAATCGCTGCTAAGATACGACATAGTTCCAATAGTGGATGAAATTAAAATTATCAGTAACAAGGTTATTGTTAAAGGTAGTTTAAGGGTATACATACTTTATTCTTCACATGAAGGTACCAGACAAAATAATTTTTATGTCACATTGCCCTTTAGTCAAATTGTTGATATAGAAGGAGTAACCGAAGGATGCAAATGCGACTGTGATGCTCAGGTAGTGTTTAGCGAGTTAAAACAAAGGGCAGGAGATGATGAATGCAGAAGCTTTTTACTTACCGCTAAACTGCTGGTTTGTGCAAACGCTTACTGCACAAGTGAAATACCTGTTATTATAGATGCATATTCAACAAATTGGGAGATATCTTCTAAAAAGACTGACGTAACACTTAAAAGCATTAAAGAAACTATAAATGATTCTTTTGTCGCAAAAAAATCACTTGAGTTTTCAGATGGCTCTATCGGCTCAATAATTGACCTATGGTGTGATTGTGATTCCGGTGGGTACAAGATGGAAGGGAACGCCATAATCGCTTCTGGACGCATTGTAGTGCACATATTAGCATATGATGCTGATGGTGCGCCGATGTATTTTGAAAGACCTATAGATTTTGATTATAAATTCCAGGCCAAAGAACAATTTAATTCAATGGAATGTAAAATAATTGCGGAAATCTCTAACTGCTCTTTTACTATAGTTGGAGCCAATCAGATAGAAGTAACTGTTGAACTGAAAATAATTGGCAGTCTTTATGATTCTGCAAAGAGAACCTTGATTACTGATATAGAGATTTTAGATGACAAGAAGAAACAATGTGATTATGATAGCGGTATTTTAATATATTTTGCTAAATCTGGTGAAAATCTTTGGGATATAGCAAAAAAATATAATAGTTGCAAGGAAGAAATAATGAATATGAATAATTGTTCTGACCTTTGTTTAACTGAGAATAAGAATTTAATTATACCAATAAAGTAAAAGTTAACAGCCATCTTGTGCAATATTACTATTGTGAAAGATGGCTGTTTATAATATGTTACAAAAATATTTGTTTTCTTGACAAAGACAAATATTTGTTATATCATAATAGTAAATAGATACAATTTGGAGACAATATGTGCAAATTATTTGTTGAAAAGTACAAAGATTTGTCGGATTTTCAGTTAATCGAGTTAATCCAACAAAATGATGAACAAGCTTTTAATATTCTTTTTGCCAGATATTTGCCATTAATTAAAACTATTGTATCAAAACATATTGAGAACGCATCCGACTTTGAAGATATGTTGCAAGAAGCAACGATATCTTTTTATTATGCGACTATTTTTTATGATTTTCATTCATCTTCTTTTAAAACGTATTTCTCTCTTTGCATAGAAAGAAGCATTGCATCGTCTATGAGAAAAGGATTTGCAAAAAAGCGCATTCCATGTAGTATGGTTACTAATATAGATGATAGCGAGATTGTTTCAAGGGACGAAAACCCTGAAAATATTTTTATAAACAAGGAAGAGACAGATACAATTTTTAGTCAGATTAATAATAAACTTTCAAAGTTTGAAAATGTTGTATTATCTTCATATTTAAAAACGGGCAGTTATGAAAAAACTGCAGAGGAATTATCTGTTTCTAAAAAAAGCGTAGATAACGCTCTTTTTAGAATAAGAAAAAAACTTGATAGTATAAATAACGGTTAATAGCCGTTTAAATATGCCCTTATAGTTTAATAATTGGTGGTGCAAGTCCATCAGGGGTGAAAATACCAAGATCGAGAGAGGTACGAAAAAGATGTTTGAAGACAAGACAATAGTTTGCAAGGATTGCGGCGAGGAATTCGTTTTTACCGCAAGGGAACAGGAATTCTATGAATCCAAAGGCTTTGTAAACGAGCCACAGAGATGTAAACCTTGCCGTGACAAGAGAAAGAATGGAGACCGTCCTCCAAGAGAACTACACGAAGCAACTTGCAATGCATGTGGAGGCGTAGCAAAGGTTCCATTTATTCCACGCGATGATCGTCCTGTTTATTGTAGTG
>JAZNBQ010000037.1:0-6680 GCA_045587065.1 Acutalibacteraceae bacterium
TTATGATATAATAACATAAAATGTATTTCTGCCCGTGGCGCAGCTGGATAACGCAGCAGATTCCGATTCTGAAGACCGGGGGTTCGAATCCCTTCGGGCAGACCAGAAAAAGCGACTTGTTTCGACAAGTGGCTTTTTCAATGAAATTCGCCTTTCGGCGAGTGAAATAGCTTCGCTATGAAATACGTTACTCGTATGAAATATTTGCTTCGCAAATGTTTAAGAGGCGGATTTATCCCTTCGGGCAGACCAGAAAATCGGACTTGTTTTGACAAGTCGGATTTTCAGTTATATTCGCCTTTCGGCGGGTTATATTGCTACGCAGTGGTATTTGGACTTCGTCCAAGTGATATTCGCTTCGCGAGTTTTAATGGCGAATATAATATCACTGAAACCATAAAGTTTCAATATCACTTTTGCAACGCAAAAATATCACTGTGCCAAAGGCACAATATCACTTAAAATGTAGGGATTCGAACAAGGAGGGAGTGTTGACCGCAAACATTATTGCACTTTGCCAAAAAGCGTTGTATAATAAATGACCGAAGACTGTAAAAGGGTTAAAGAGGGCTATCACAATGGAAAAGGAAAAAAACTATAAAAAAACACTTAGAGCAAGTTATCTTGGGTTAGTTACACAGGCAATTTCTGCAAATTTTGCACCGCTTTTGTTCTTGACCTTTAAGAACGCTTATGGAACGACACTGGAAAAACTTGCTATGATTCCAATGGTATTCTTTTTCACACAACTGGTTATTGACCTTGCGGCCACTAAATTTGCAGATAAAATTGGTTATCGCATATGTATTGTTGCATCGCAAGTATTATCGGCTTTAGGCCTTATTTTAATGACAGTACTACCTGATGTAATGCCTGTTCCCTTTGTGGGTATTCTTATTTCGGTAGTGATTTATGCCGTGGGTAGCGGACTTATTGAAGTGTTGGTAAGTCCCATAGTTGAAGCCTGTCCTTTCAAAAACAAAGATGGAATGATGAGTATGCTTCATTCCTTCTATTGTTGGGGCGCAGTGGGTGTTGTTTTGGGTTCTACTCTCTTTTTTGCTTTATTTGGTATAGAGCATTGGAAAATACTTGCTCTTATTTGGGCCTTAGTACCCATATGCAATACCTTTAATTTTATGACCTGTCCTATAGAGCGTTTGGATGAGAATGGGCAGAGTATGAGCGTTGGTAAACTACTGACAACGCCTATTTTCTGGTTAATGATAATACTTATGATATGTGCGGGCGCATCAGAAGTAGCTATGTTTCAGTGGGCATCTGCCTTTGCTGAATCTGCTATTGGGGTTCCTAAAGCGGTAGGAGATTTAGCAGGAGCCTGTTTGTTTGCAACCTTTATGGGCACATCTCGTATGCTCTATGGAAAGTATAGTGAAAAATTTGATTTAACCAAGGCAATGCTTGTTTGCGCAGTTTTGTGTGTCGGTTGCTATTTGTTGGCATCGTTGTCAAAATCGGCAATTTTAGGTCTTGCAGGCTGTGCTTTTTGTGGTTTCACAGTAGGTATTATGTGGCCCGGAACTATCAGAATATCTTCTAAGCATTGTCCAAGGGGAGGAACTGCGATGTTTGCATTTCTGGCATTAGCAGGGGATTTAGGAGCAACAGTTAGTCCTACTTTGGTAGGTAGTATTTCTGAAATGGCAGGCGGCAATTTAAAAACAGGCTTACTTTTTGCAACTCTTTTTCCCACATTGTTGGTTATTGGCTTAATTATTTTAAAAAATCCCAAAAACAAAGATTAATAGCTACTAAAAAATGGCGCATACCAAAAGGTATGTGCCATTTTTGATTTCTATAGATGTTTTGGTTAGGTACTAATGTGATTGGCGGAAAAACGAACAGAGTTTATTCCAAATGCTTTTTAAGTTTTAAAAGCGCTACCTTTTCAATACGCGAAACGTATGACCTGGAAATGTTAAGCTTTTTTGCCACATTTTTCTGGGTCATTTCAGTATACCCACCAATACCATACCGCATTTTAACAATTTCTTTTTCTCTGTCGTCCAGACGAGTTTCAATTAAAACCTTTAGTTTGTCAATTTTCATTTTCGTATCAATGTCGTCGGCAATATTTACGTCATCGGCAATAACGTCCATAAGGGTAAGGGCGTTACCATCTTTGTCTGAATCAATGGGGTCACTGAAATAAATGTCCTTTTCGGTCTTTTTATTTGCTCTGAAATACATAAGAATTTCGTTGTCTATACATCTTGCGGCATAGGTGGCAAGTCGAATTCCTTTGTCGGCATTAAAGGTGGAAACTGCTTTAATAAGACCTATTGTTCCTATGGAAATGAGGTCGTCCTGGTCCACACCTACGCTATAGTATTTTTTTATTACGTGGGCAACAAGACGAAGGTTATGTTCAATGAGTTTGCTTTTAGCTTCCAGGTCGCCGTTTTTAAATTTTTCAAGCAATTCAGCTTCTTCCTTTGCCGATAAAGCAGGAGGAAAAGACCCCGGTCCTGTTACGTGCAGAGCCAAATAAAATATGGCAGATGCAAGCTGCATCAAAAGTTGGAGCATAAAAAAGCCTCCTTGTAGTATTATACCTAATACTATGAGAGGGCTTTTGTTTTTTTGCGTGTCCGTAATATTTTGGAAAATTTTTCTATTGACTTTTGCCAATAAAAAATGTAAGATATTCTTATCGAACATTTGTTCTAAAATAGAGGTGAAAAGTTTGGATAGGGAAATATTGCACGTAGACTGCAATAAATTCTTTGCATCGGTAGAGTGTCTTCACAGGCCTGAAATACGAAACAAACCGGTAGCAGTAGGGGGAGACAGTGAAAAAAGGCACGGCATAGTCTTAACTTGCAACGAAATAGCCAAGGCCTACGGAATAAAAACGGCAGAACAGTTGTGGCAGGCAAGAAGAAAATGTCCTGAGCTGGTGGTAGTGCCACCCAATTACCCTTTGTATTTAAGATTTTCGGGCCTTGCAAGACAAATTTATGAAGAATATACCGACCGTGTAGAACCCTTTGGACTTGATGAGTGTTGGCTTGACGTAACCGGCTCTATAGGAGGAGAAAAAATTGCTCAAGAAATAAGAGAACGCGTAAAAAAGGAATTGGGTATAACTGTGTCTATAGGAGTTTCCTGGAATAAGGTTTTTTCAAAACTAGGCTCCGACTATAAAAAACCTGACGCGGTCACAGTCTTTAACCGAGAAAACTACAAAGAACTTATATATCCGCTTTCAGCCAAAAATTTGCTTTACGTAGGAAATGCAACCTTTAAAAAACTAAATTCAAGGGGCATTTTCACCATAGGAGATATAGCCGCCAGCGGCCCTGAAAAACTTGCCTCTTTTCTAGGCAAAAACGGTATTATGCTTTATAACTTTGCCTCCGGAGAAGAAAACAGTCCTGTGGCAAGTTGTCAAAGTGAACGAAACTTAAAATCTATTAGCAATTCGGTAACAACCCCAAGAGATTTGGAAAGTTTAAAAGACGTTAAATTAACCCTTACAGTTATAGCCAATTGTGTGGCAAGAAGACTCAGAGAGCATGGGCTTTTGTGTAAAACAGTCTGTCTTACTGTAAGAGATAAAAATCTTACAAGTTTTACAAGACAAAGAAAACTTGAAAATCCCACCTGTCTTGCAAAGATGATTTTAGAAGAAAGCCTAAAACTTTTTGCAGAAAACACAAATGAACCATTTTCGGTAAGAAGCATAGGAATTTCTGCGGCAGAGCTTACTGGAGAAAATACTCCTGTGCAGTTTGATATGTTTGGGGAAACAGAAAAAAACGAAAGAGAAGAAAAATTGGAGCATACAATAGATAATCTTAAAAACAGATACGGAAGCGGTTGCATAAAAACAGCCTCTCTTTTGACCGACGAAAAACTGACTGATTTTGAGCCGTATGATGACATTCAGCGCGAAAATTGCTTTGGAGTGATAAAAGATGTATAAAAAAGCATACGTGGAAGTAACTGCACGATTCAATCGGGAGGGAAAAATAATTCCCTTTAAAATTTTTGATGAGGGAAAGGTTTATATCATAGATAAGGTCCTTGATGTTTGCAGAGCCGCCTCTTTAAAAGCAGGTGGCGCAAGAATAAGATACACCTGCAGAATAGAGGGGACGGAACGATATTTGTTTTTGGAAGAAAACCGATGGTTTGTTGAAAAAATTTGTGATTAATGTTGTTTTTTAAGCCTGCCTTTGATATAATTATTATAACAAAAACATTTAGGAGACGCTTATGGATTTAAGAGAAAAATATCTTAATTGGCTAAAAAACAGTGATGAAAAAACCAAAGAAGAGCTTAAAAATATAGAAAACAACGAGGAAGAAATCCAAGACAGATTTTATAAAGATTTGGAATTCGGTACTGCAGGAATGAGAGGCGTAATGGGAGCAGGAAGCAACCGTATGAATCGTTATACAGTTGCTAAAGCAACATTGGGCTTTGCAAAATATATTCTTTCCAAGGGAGAAGAGGCTATGAAAAGAGGCGTGGTTATTGCCTATGATAACCGCCACGACGGAAAGCTTTTTGCCGAAACAACCGCAGGGGTTCTTGCGGCGAACGGCATAAAGGTTTATCTTTTCCAGTCTCTTAGAACCACACCGGAGCTTTCTTTTTCTGTAAAACATTTAAACTGTTTTGGTGGCGTGGTTATAACCGCATCTCATAATCCGCCACAGTATAACGGCTATAAGCTTTATGACGAAAATGGTTGTCAGCTTATTCCTTCTATCGCCGACACAGTAACAGATTACGTAAATAAGGTAGATAACGAGTTTGCCGTAAAATGCCTTTCCTTAGAAGAGGCAGGTGAACTTATTGAAATCGTAGGGGAGAAAATAGACGAAGTATATTATGAAAAGGTTCTGGCTTTGCAGTTTGACCCACAAAAAGAGAGAAATATAAAGGTAGTTTATACCCCACAACACGGCACAGGAAATATACCTGTAAGACACGTTCTTAAAACTGCAGGTTACGACGTTACACCTGTGTTGTCTCAGTGCGACCCCGACCCTGATTTTAAAGGAACAAAAAGCCCTAACCCTGAAATGACAGTAGCTTATGAAAAGGCTATGGAGCTTGCTAAAGAGCAGAATGCAGATATAGCAATTGCCACCGACCCCGACTGTGACCGCTTGGGCGCAATTATCAGGTGCAAAGACGGCCAGTACCGCCTTATGACAGGAAATCAGTCTGGCGCAGTTATTCTTTATTACGTTCTTTTAAGAAATAAAGAGCAAGGCACCCTACCGCAAAACGGCGTAATGTTCAATACTGTTGTTACCTCTGTAATCGGAGATAAAATTGCTGAACATTTTGGCGTAGAGGTGGAAAAAACCCTTACAGGATTTAAGTTTATAGGAGATAAAATAAAAGAGCATAACGCTAAGAAGGATAAAAAATTCCTCTTTGGTTATGAGGAAAGCTACGGTTGCCTTATTGGTGATTTCGTTCGTGATAAGGACGCTGTTCAGGCATCACTTATGTTCTGTGAAGCGGCAGATTATTTTAAAAAGCAGGGCCTTACCCTTATTGACGTTTTAAATATGCTTTTTGAAAAATTTGGATACTATCTTGATACCCAATGTTCCGCAACTCTAAACGGCGCCGACGGAGCAAAAAAAATAAAGGCCATATTAAATGACCTTAGAGAAAATCCGCCAACAGAGGTAGACGGCATAAAGATTATAAAAGCGGAAGACTTCCTTTTGAATCCACCAAAGGATTTTGTAAGTTCAGACGTTTTGCGTTATACCTTTGAGGACGATAGCTTTGTTGCAGTAAGACCAAGCGGAACCGAGCCTAAATGTAAGGTTTATTATTGTATTTGCGGAAAAAATTTAAAAGAAGCAGAGGAAAAACTTGTAAAATACAGAGAAGTTTTTGATATAAAAGAATGATAAATTTTCATCCAATTAAACATTTTATTACAATAACACGTCATAAAAATACCGTAATGCTTCATTGTTTTAAAGCCGGTATTTTTATGCGCGGATTGCTCCATGATATATCTAAATATTCTCTCAGTGAATTTGTAGCAGGGGCAAAAAACTTTCAAGGAACACGCAGTCCCAACGAAAAAGAAAGAGAACTTTACGGCTATTCTGCAGCATGGATGCACCATAAGGGTAGAAACCGCCACCATTTTGAATATTGGGTAGACGTAAACCCTAAAACTAAAGTGTACGAGCCTGTAAAAATGCCTGTAAAGTTCTTTAAAGAGATGTTTTGTGACAGGGTTGCCGCAAGTAAAATATATAAAGGCAAAAACTACACAGATTCTTACCCATACGAGTATTTTTCAAGGGGCAACGCCAGACGCTATATGCATAAAGAAACTGCAGATATGTTAGAGCATTTTCTTGTTATGCTAAAGGAAAAAGGCGAAAAAGAAACCTTTAAAGCTTTAAGAGATTTAAAAGAATATTAAATTAAATAAATTCCCGAATCCAGAGCAACAATTTCATATTTATCAATAAACTTGTAATTGTGAACGCTCTCTTCAAATTCAAAATATTTTTCGGTAGCAAAGGTTTTGGTATCAAGTTTCCATATTTCCTTTGCGTCACCGCAGGAAACAAAAATTTTGTTTCCGCTACAGAAAATATTTTCAGGATTTTTAATGGGAGAATTTGCACCGCCTATTCTCAGTTCTTGGCGTAGGGTGGTA
>JAZNBQ010000038.1:0-12442 GCA_045587065.1 Acutalibacteraceae bacterium
AAAAATATGAAAAAAGTATTGATACACATAAACGGAACCCAAAGTTACGGAGAAGAAACCGACACATCTTCTCTTACCACCGAGGGTGAAATGGAATTGCAGGACGGCAATTGCCGTCTTTTGTATAACGAAAGCAATTTAATAGGCGCAGAGAACGTAACCTCCGAATTGCTTCTTGAGGGAAATGAAAAATTTAGTATAACAAGAAAAGGCGGACTAAACAGCATTCTTACAGTTGAAACTGGCAAGAGACACAGCTGTCTTTATGATTCTCCTCAAGGGTCTTTTGTGATAGGGATTTTTGGAGAAGAGCTTTCTTCCAGACTTGATGAAAATGGCGGAGAAATTCACGCCAAATATACAATAGATGTAAATTCAGGACTGCTTAGCAGCAATAAAATGGATATAAAAATAGAGGAGATAAAATAATGTCTTTTATTGTTAAAGAGGCAAAAAGCCAAATAGAAAAAATTATAAAAGAAGCGGCTTTAAAAGCTATAGAAAAGGGAGAACTTTGCGAGGCAGAGCTTTCAGAGTTTAAAATTGATGTTCCTCAGAACCGAGACCACGGAGATTATGCGGTTAATGCCGCTATGGTATGGTCCAAGGCGTTTAAATCGGCACCAAGAAAAATAGCGGAAACTATCTCTGCAAATTTTGATTTTGAAGGCAGTTATATTGACCGCTATGAAATTGCAGGTCCTGGATTCCTAAATTTCTTCCTTTCAGATAAGTATTACGCCGACATTGTTGCCGACGTAAAAGCAAAGGGCGAAGACTATGGTAAAAGTAGTTTCGGAGAGGGTAAAAAGGTTCTTGTGGAATTTGTTTCGGCAAACCCGACAGGACCAATGCATATAGGAAATGCAAGAGGCGGCGCATTGGGAGACTGCCTTGCCGCAGTGCTTTCTGCCGCAGGCTACGAAACCGAAAGAGAGTTTTACATTAACGATGCAGGTAACCAGATTGAAAAATTTGCTACCTCTTTAGAACTACGTTATCTTCAGCTTTATAAAGAGGGCATAGAAATGCCGGAAGATTCTTATCATGGGGAAGATATAATAAATCACGCTAAAGCTTTTGCTCAAATAAACGGTGACAAGTTCGTAGAAGCAGATGCTACACTTCGCAGAAAAGCCCTTGTAGATTTCGCTCTTCCAAAGAACATTGCAGGACTTAAAGAAGACCTTTTAAAATACCGTATTGAATATAATACCTGGTTTAAGGAAAGCAGTTTACATGCAAATGGAGAAACTGCAAGAATAATCGAGCTTTTAAAGAATAGCGGACATACCTACACCCTGGATGATGCGGTGTGGTTTAGAGCTACCGATTTTGGTTGCGATAAGGATTTCGTTTTGGTTCGTGCTAACGGAATTCCAACCTACGTTGTTCCTGATATAGCCTACCACTATAATAAGCTTGTAACAAGAGGCTTTGACAAGGCTATCGATATTTTAGGTGCCGACCACCACGGTTACGTGCCAAGACTTAAAGCGGCTCTTACCGCCCTTGGCGTTGATGCGGACAAGCTTGACGTTATTCTTATGCAGATGGTAAGACTGGTTCGTAACGGCGAGGTAATAAAGGCCTCTAAGCGTTCAGGCAAGGCAATAACCCTGGTAACTCTTCTTGACGAAGTACCTATTGATGCTGCAAGATTCTTCTTTAATTTAAGAGAACCAAACAGTCATTTTGACTTTGACCTTGACCTTGCAGTAGAGCAGACTAATCAGAACCCTGTATATTACGTTCAGTATGCATATGCGCGTATTTGCAGTATCATAAGAAATCTTGCTGCCGATGGTGTTACAATGAGAGATTGCACCAATGAAGAACTCTGCAAATTGGTGGCACCGGAAGAAAAAGAACTTATTCTTCATCTGGCCGCATTTACCGACGAAATAATTCTTTCGGCAAGAACTTACGACCCTGCAAAAATGACCCATTACGTTGTAGAACTTGCAACCAAGTTCCATAAGTTCTACAATGCGTGCAGAGTAAAGGGCGAAGAGGAAAGCTTAATGCAGGCAAGACTTAACCTTTGTAGTGCTACTGCAATTGTTATTAAAAACGTTCTTTCTATGCTTAAAATATCTGCCCCTGAAAGTATGTAAAATAAAAACTGCGATGTGCAATTTGCACATCGCAGTTTTGTTATTTATTAATTAGTTTTGAAGACAAGCTCTGAGTTGAAGCTTTGCTTCCTGAACGCTTTCTTCGTTAGGCATCATAACGTATGCTTTAAGTCCGCCTGTAACGTAGGTAGGCTTTGTAGCGCCTGTTCCGTCAACCGAAATGGTCTGGATATCCCAAGAAGGCATTTTGTCAAGTTGGAGTTTAACCAAATCTGAAATTTCTCCGTAAGAAATATTAGTGCTTGTATGAGCGGTTACACAGTCAACCAATTTTGAAATTTTAGAAGGAGTAAGGTTAGAAGGAGATATAGCTTTGTTAATAATAGCCTTGATTATTAACTGTTGGTGCTTACCTCTTGTTCGGTCTCCTCCGGGAACGTTCTTTCTTTCTCTTGCAAAGGCAAGGGCAGAAAGTCCGTTTAATTTGTTTTCACCTTTAACGTAGTTATATACTTTATCTTCTGTTAAAGAGAAACGACTTGAGAAATTATATTCAGAAACAACCGTAACTCCGCCAAGAGCGTCTACTATATCAACAACCGACTCAAAATTAACCTTAACGTAGTAGTTGAACTCAACGCCAAAAAGGGCTCCAAGGGTTTTCATAGAACAACTAACGCCTTTTGTTCCTGCGTGGGTTAGTTTGTCCATTTTGGCAGAGTCGCCTTCAAGAGGCAAATAGTAGTCTCTGGGAATATTAATCATTAAAATCTTTGCAGTATTAGGATTAACTGCAATTACCATATTAACGTCAGAAAGAGCTTTGTCTCTGATTTCTCCGCCGCCTCTGGTATCAACGCCCGAAAGGTAAATAAGGAAAGGCTTTTTAACAACGTTGGTTTTTACAGCCTCAATTTCCACCTCTGAATCAGGAATTTTACTTATTGATGTGTGAATTGTACCAAGCACAACCGTTCCGACAGAAGATATTAAGAGCACAATAACGCTTAGTACTAAGCTTATAATCTTGGTAGCTAAGTTTTTTGATTTCATTAAAAGCATACTTACGTGGAACACAATAATGCTTATGGTAAGGAATAAAAGTAACAAAAGATACTTAAGTGGGAACAATTGAGTAATAGCCATATAAATTAGAATGGCAGGTAAAACAATTGCCTCAATAATGAACAGTATTTTTGCAAACAAGGTAACGAAGTTCTTTTTTTCTGATTTTTTAAGATGTTTCACTTTCCTAATCCTTCTCGTATTTGATATTGTTAATTAAATTATACAGATTAACAATTTCGAAAGAGTTTAAGCCTTTCGAAAATCACAAATATTATACAATAATTCGTCGAAGAAGTCAACAAAAAGGATATATGCGCCTACATAAGCGCCTTTTTATTGCAAAACAAAGTATTTTTTGATATAATAATATAATAATTAAGATTAAAGAGGTGAGGTAATATGGCATTTAAACGTTGGATGATTTCTCCGCCACAAAAGGAACTTGCTCAAATGTTGGCAGAAGAATGTAACACCGATAGTTTTATAGCCCTTATTGCCGCATCCAGAGGGTATACAGACCCTGCCGACTTGGACGAGTTTTTGTCCGATGAAACTATTATTTCCGACCCCTTTGAACTTTCTGATATGGAAAAGGCGGTTGACATTATTTGGAATAGTATTTATGCTGAAGAGCTTATTGCTATATACGGCGATTACGACGTAGACGGCGTAACCGCTACGGCGCTTCTTTATTCCTATCTTAAAAATAAAGGAGCAAAGGTAATTTATCATATACCAAGCAGAGAAAAAGACGGCTACGGTATGAATATGCCTTCTATTGATATGCTTCATGACAAAAACGTAGAGCTTATTATTACGGTTGATAACGGCATAGCATCGGTAAGAGAAATAGACTATGCAAAATCTTTGGGAATGAAGGTTATTGTTACCGATCACCATTTGCCGCAAGAGGAAATTCCCACTCCGGACGCACTTATTAACCCTCACCGACCTGATGATGTAAGTGAATTCAAAGAAATCTGCGGTGTTGAGGTGGCGTTTAAACTACTTTGCGCAATGGAGGGTAAAAGTCCAGAAGAACTTATTTATGATTATGGCGCCTTGGTAGCCTTGGGCACAGTTGCAGACGTAATGCCTCTTACATACGAAAACCGAGGAATAGTAAGAGAGGGGCTTAGAGCAATAGCAGATAATGGTAACTTAGGAATTTCGGCTCTGTTAAGGGCAGAAGATATAGACCCTGAAAGTCTAACTGCCTCAAAATTAGCTTTTTTGGTAGCTCCTCGTATTAACGCCGCAGGAAGAATGGGAGATGCGGCAAGAGGCGTGGAACTTTTGGTTACAGAGGATGATGAGATTGCTGCTTCTCTTGCCCGGACTTTAAGTGCAGATAATATAAAAAGACAGGGTATAGAAAAGAAAATACTTACCGAAGCGGTAATGAAAATTGAAAAAAACGGCTATAAACACAATCGAGTAATAGTGGTTTCAGGAGAAAACTGGCATGACGGAGTTATAGGTATTGTGGCCTCTCGACTAGCAGAGAAATACGGCAAACCTGCTATTGTTCTGTCAGAAAACGGTCAGCTTTCTCACGGCTCGGCTCGTAGCGTGGGAGATTTTTCAATTTATAATGCTATAAATAGCTGCTCATATCTTCTTACAAAATTTGGCGGACATGAAATGGCGGCAGGAATTTCTATTTACACCGACTCTATAGAACAGTTCAGAAAGCAAATAAACGAGTATGCCGCACAGTTTGAAATGCCTCGTCAGGAGCTTAGAGTCGACTGCAAACTAAAACCACAAGCGTTAAGCCTTGATTTAGCAGAAGATATTAAGATATTAGAGCCTTTTGGAAACGGAAATCCTGTTCCGGTTTTTGCTATTTTGAACTCTAAAATCCAAAAGATAACGCCAGTGGGAAACGGCAAACATTTGAGAATTAACTTTACCCGTGATGATACAACCTTTATTGCAATGCTTTTTGGTACAACCAAAAATGCCTTTGGCTTTGCAGAAGGAGATATGGTAGATATCGCCGTCACTTTGGGTATTAATGATTTTGGCTCAGAGCAAAAACTTTCGATAGTAATAAAAGATATGAGAAAAAGCGGTTTAAGTGAAGACACTCTGTTCCATCAGATTGACCTTTATGAAAACTTTAAGTCGGAGCTTCAGGGAGACTATTCAGAGATATTACCTTCAAGAAACGAAGTAGGAGAGGTATATAAGCAGTTGCTTAAATGTCCTGCAGGTCTTGACAAAATAGTAAATATGAATATTGATTCCATAGGTTTTGCCAAAGCGCTTGTAGCGGCAGAAGCTCTTTGCGAGTTAGGACTCTTAAAAAGCATTAATGTGGACGGAGATAAAATATTAAAAGTAGATAATGCAGCCCAAAAAGTAAATTTAGGCGACGCTAAAATTTTAAAAAGATTAGGTGGTGGAATATATGAAACTTGAGCAAAGATATGAAGAAAAATTCAATGAATTAGTTGCGACGTGTGAAGAGCAGGGAGGCAAGTATGATTTAGAACTTATCAGAAAAGCTTTTGAAATCTGCGTTGAATCTCATAAGGGACAATTCAGACAGTCAAGCGAAGAGTTTTATAACCACCCCTTTAACGTAGCAAAAATAATTATAAATCTTGGTATGGACAGCGAGTCTATAGCGGCATCTTTGCTTCACGACGTGGTAGAAGATACTAAGGTTTCATTAGAGGAAATCCGCGCTGCTTTTGGTGGCGACGTTGCCCTTTTGGTAGACGGAGTTACTAAAATCGGTAGAATTCAGTATACAAGCCGTGAGCAACAACAGGCAGAATCTTTGCGCAAAATGCTTATTGCTATGGGTAAAGACATAAGAGTAATTATCATAAAACTCGCAGACCGTCTCCATAATATGAGAACAATAGATTCTATGCCTGAGGAAAAACAACTTGAAAAAGCTCTTGAAACCATAGAGGTGTATGCCCCTATTGCACACCGATTGGGAATTCAGGCAATAAAAGATGAACTTGAAGATATTTCTATGCGTCATTTGGACCCTATTGCTTGTGGACAAATTGATCAACTTCTTTCTGCCCATAGTGATTTCCAGGATGATACTCTTAAGAATATTTGTCTGAAGATTGAAGACAGACTAAAGAAAGAAATGCCTAATGTAGAATTTGTTCTTCAGTCCAGAGTAAAATCCATTCCCGGTATATATCGTAAAATGTTTGTTCAAATGAAGGATTTTGATGAAATTTACGACGTATATGCCGTTAGAATTATAACCGATACTGTTACGAACTGTTACAATGTTCTTGGTATAATGCACGATATGTTCAGACCTATTCCGGGCAGATTCAAGGACTATATCTCAACTCCAAAGCCTAATATGTATCAGTCTCTTCATACTACGGTTATCGGAAGAGGAGTTATACCTTTTGAAATTCAGATAAGAACCTTCGAAATGCACCACACCGCAGAGTTTGGAATTGCGGCCCATTGGAAATATAAAGAAGGCATAACCGAGAAAAACAATCAGCTTGACGACCGCCTTGCCTGGATCAGACAGATACTTGACAGTCAGAATGAATCCACCGATGCATCCGATATAGTAAGAACAATTAAAATCGACCTTTCTCAAGAGGATGTGTTTGCTGTTACACCAAAAGGAGACGTTATCAACCTTCCGGCAGGTGCAACAGTTATTGACTTTGCTTTTGCTATTCACTCGGCAGTAGGCGTAAAAATGGTGGGCGCTAAGGTAGATGGTAAAATCGTTCAGATAAACCACGTGGTAAAAACAGGAGAGGTTATAGAAATTTTAACTACCAATCAGGCAGGCCACGGTCCATCAAGAGATTGGCTTAAAATTGCAGTGACTTCCAGCGCCAAAGCCAAGATTCGTTCTTGGTTTAAAAAGGAGCGAAGAGAAGAAAATATCGAGAACGGCAAAAATGCAATTGAAACAGAGTTTAAGAAGAATTCCATCTTGCTTCCCGAAGAAGATATGGAAAAATTCCTTGACGACATTGCTAAAAAACAGCGCTGCAATAACGTTACCGAGCTTTACGCTTCCATTGGCTATGGCGGTATTTTCCTTGAGAAGATAATGCCTCGAATAAAGGAAGATTACGTAAAACTTGTTAAAGCGGCAAAGGTTCCTGAAATAGAAGAATATATTTCAAAGCATAAGGTTTGTTCCCCTGAGGGTGTTATTATTGAGGGAATCGATAACTGCCTCGTTAAGCTTTCAAAATGCTGTGCGCCGCTGCCCGGTGACAGTATTATAGGATTTATAACAAGAGGTCACGGCGTTTCGGTTCATAAGCGCGACTGCGCTAACGTGCCTGAAGACTTAACCACTTGTGAAGAACCTGAAAGATGGATTAAAGCGTATTGGGCAAATTCAGGTGGCAGTACCTTTACTTCAATCTTGCAAATAAACGCTCTTAACAGAGATGGTTTGCTTGCAGAAGTAACAAACACACTGTTTAATATGCACGTGGCACTCCATGCCGTTAACGCAAGACTTATAAAGGACGGAAATTGCGTAATTACAGTTACTGTTTCTACCAGTGGAGTAGAACATCTTAAGAGCATTTTGACACGTCTTCAAAAGTTGAGCGGCGTATACTCTATAGAAAGAATGAATCAGTAATTATGAAAGCAATAATACAAAGAGTTAAATTTGCCTCTGTTAAGGTAGATGGCGAAATAAGGGGAAGCATAAACAAAGGCTTTTTAGTCCTTTTGGGAGTAGAAAAAGGAGATTTGACTGAAGACAGAGAGATTCTTGCTAAAAAGGTTGCAAATCTCAGAGTTTTCACAGATGAAAATGATAAAATGAATAACTCTCTCTTAGATATTAACGGAGAAGCTCTGGTCATTTCCAACTTTACCCTTTGTGCTGACACCAGAAAAGGCAACCGACCTTCCTTTGATAAAGCAATGGCGCCTGAGACGGCAAAAGCAATGTATGAGGACTTTTGCAATGACCTTGTAAAAGAGGGTGTTAAAAAAGTGGACAAGGGTGTTTTCGGAGCCAAAATGGAGGTAGAACTCCTGAATGATGGCCCTATAACCATTACCTTAGATACAGAAATCTGGAGAAAGAAATGTTAGTAAAGACTATTCCTTTGGGAGCTTTCAGAGCTAATTGTTATCTGGTAAAAACTGAGGACGCGGCAATAGTTATCGATCCCGGCGAAGCAACAGAAGAGGTTGTGAACTTTTTAAAAGAAAACAACAACCTTAATAGAATTATTCTTTTAACCCATTGCCATTTTGACCATATTGCAGGAGCAAAAGCCCTCAGAGAAGAAACAGGGGTAAAAATAGCAATACACCAAAAAGACGCAGAAGGTCTTTTTGACCCTGTTGTAAACGTATCGTCTCGTTTCGGCATAACCCTTGCTCCTTTTAAGGCAGATATTATTTTTCAAAATGAGAAAATCTTCTCTTTAGGCAATACGGAAATAGAAATTCTTTTAACACCCGGACATACCAAAGGCTCGGTTTGTTATATTTTGGAAGATATAATATTCAGTGGTGATACATTGTTTGCCGGAGCAGTAGGACGAACCGACGTGCCGGGAGGAGATTTCAAGACACTTATGAATTCTCTTGCTCTTATAAAAGAGAAAAAGGACAGGGAGTACGTTGTTCTTTCGGGCCACGGCGGTAAAACAACTTTAAGTCAAGAAATTATAAGTAATCCATATATGTAGGGATGTTTAATGAATTTATGTAATATAAATCACAGTTTTAATTATGAACTGGAAAAGCTTTGCAGAATTTTTCTGCCACACGAAAAAATTAATATTTTAGATAGCGAAGAAAAAGAAGAAACCTATGCAGTTTGCTCTTTAAGTGAAGACAACACACAGGCGAAGGCAACCTTGTTTATAGGCGATAAGCTTTACGGTTGTAATCGTGTTTTAAAGGAAACCGACCCTAAATCACAGGAGTATGCTCTGGCTTCTTGCCTTTTTAACTGCTTTGTTAAGGCAACAGGCTATAACCCGCCTTGGGGAATGCTGACAGGAGTAAGACCGGTTAAACTTTATTCCAAACTTGTAAAGACTCTGGGAAATGTAGAAACAGATAAGTTTTTTGCAGAAAAACTTTTTGTAAGTGATGAAAAAATTGCTCTTTGCAGAGAAACCTTGTCTCCGGAAGAGAATATAATAGAGAAAAACGACCCCAACTCATTTAGTCTTTACGTTTCCATTCCTTTTTGCCCTACCAGATGTTCATATTGTTCTTTTGTTTCTCACTCGGTAGAAAAAGCAGGAAAGCTTATAGAAGACTATGTTAAACTTTTGTGCAGGGAAATCGCCATAACAGGAAGAATTGCAAAAGAACAGAACTTAAAACTAGAAACAATATATATTGGCGGAGGCACTCCTACCGCTTTAGAAGCATATCACATAACCGAAATTATGACGGCGATTTCAAGAAGTTTTGATTTGTCTGACGTAAGGGAATATACTGTAGAGGCGGGAAGACCTGACGTAACAACAAAAGAAAAACTTCTTGCCATAAAAAAGGGCGGAGCCACACGCATCAGTATTAATCCGCAGACAATGAACGACGGCGTATTAGAGGCTATAGGCAGAAAGCATACGTCGGCTCAGATGATAAACACCTTTAATACCGCGAGGAAACTAGGTTTCGACAACATTAATACCGACCTTATAGCAGGGCTTCCAACCGATACGTTAGAAGGTTTTAAATACACTGTAGAAGAAATATTGAATTTAGACCCTGAAAGTGTAACAGTACATGCTTTGTCTGTTAAAAAAGCATCTAATATGTCTACCGACGGAAATCTTCCTGAGAAAGACAAATGGGAAGAAACAAAGGAAATGGTGAAGTTTGCAAAAGACCGACTCACCAAAGAAGGTATAAAACCATATTATATGTACAGACAGAGTAAAACGGTTGGAAATTTAGAGAACGTGGGCTATGCGAAAGAAGGCTACGAGGGGCTTTATAACGTTTACATTATGGACGAAACCCATACCATTCTTGCTTGCGGAGCCAGTGGAGTAACTAAACTCAGAGAACCGGGCGGAGACTATATTGAAAGAATTTTTAACTTTAAATACCCGTATGAGTATATAAGTCGTTTTAGTGAAATGATAAGTAGAAAAGAGCGTATTGGAGAATTTTATGATAAATACCCTTTCAGCAATAAACAGTAGTTTAAATAAAAATCCACAAGAATTTATAGAGCTTTGTGAAAAAACCTATAATGACCAGATAAAAAAACTTGCACAAACTATTGTTTCAGACCCTAAAAACAGAATTTTGATGATAGCAGGGCCATCAGGCTCAGGAAAAACAACCACCGCCCATATTTTAAAGAAAGAACTGGAAAAAACGGGGCATAAAATACAGGTTGTTTCTCTTGATAATTTTTATAAAAGCATATCTGACCGAGAGGTTTTGCCTAACGGTGAGGTGGATTTTGAGTCGGTTAACGCCCTTAATATTAACGAAATTACTCGCTGTTTCAACGAGCTTTTAACCAAGGGAGAAAGTCTGCTTCCTGAGTTTGACTTTGTAACCGCAAAAAGCATACCCAACAAACTGAAAATAAACATTGGAAATGACGGCCTTCTTGTTGTAGAGGGTATACACGGCTTGAATCCTGAAATAACCCGCCATTTGCCTGAGGAAAATCTTTTTAAAATCTACGTCAGCGTTACAGTACCCATTGTAGACCAAGATGGAAAAACAGTTATGACAGGCAGAAAAATACGCTTGATGCGAAGGGTTATCAGAGACAGCATTTTCAGAGGTAAAAGCATAAGGGAAACTCTTGGTCTCTGGACAGGGGTTGTTGAAGCAGAAAACAAGGCAACAAGAAACTTTAAAAAATATGCATCCTTTTGTGTTACAACCTTGCACCCCTATGAACCTGCTCTTTATAAAAAAAGGTTTTTAGAGATGATGAAAGAGGTAACCGATGACCTGCCAAACAGCGCATACGCCAGGCAGGTAGCAGACGGCCTTGAAAAGTTTGAAAACTTAGATGAAAACTTAGTGCCTAAGACTTCACTTATCAGGGAATTTATCGGTTGAAAGATAGCATATTATATGGTAAAATAAATTAGAGATTTCAGAAAGGAAATGCCATATGAGATTTGAGAACATTATAGATAGAGCAAAAGAAGCCTTTGAAGGAGTATATAAAAAGACCGAAACTGTGGTTAACGTACAAAAGCAAAGATTTGACGTTCATTCTCTTGAAGTAAAACTTTCTAAAAGCTACGAAATTTTAGGAAAACTTTGTTATGATGCAATAAAGAATGACGAGCCTTTTGATGCGGAATCGGTTAAGCCTGTAACAGAAGATATAGCAGAAAAAATACAGATGATAGAAGCCGCAAATCAAGATATACTTAAGGCAAGAAACAAAAAAACTTGCGAAAAATGCGGCGCACAGATAGATAAGAATTCTGTTTTTTGCAGTAAGTGCGGAGCAAAAATTTCAGAATAGGGGTAAAAAACAGGGCAAATTAGACAAAATTTGCCTACTTGTTTCATAGAAATAATAGATTTTTAACAAAATCTGTTGATTTCAGGAGTGCTTTATGATAAAATTTAGTGTAGCAGAAAATGGTCATAAACTTAATATAGAGGACCTTCTGGAAATTATGCGGATTTTACGTGGCCCCCAGGGGTGTCCATGGGATAGGGAACAAACCTATCAGAGCATCCGCAACGAGGTTCTTGAGGAAGCCTATGAAGTTTGTGACGCAATAGACCACAACGATAAAGGCTCCCTTTGCGAAGAATTGGGAGATTTGCTATTGCAGGTGGTTTTTCATTCCAATATGGCAGAAGAATTGGGCGATTTTGATTTCTTAGATGTAACAGACGGCATATGTAGGAAACTTATTCTTCGCCATCCACACGTTTTCAAAGACGCAAAAGCAGAAAATTCTTCGCAGGTCCTTGATATGTGGGATGAAATTAAAAAGAAAGAGAAAAATCAGGAGTCTTTTACCGATACGCTAAAAAGTGTTCCCACTGCTTTCCCTGCACTTATGAGGGCGGCAAAGGTGGAAAAAAGAGGTTTTAAGGGCGGCGTGGAAATTGATAATTCCGGTGACGCTGTTTTAAACCAAACAAAAGAATTTTTAGCGGCTGTGGAAAAAGGGGACAAGCCTTCTGTATCTGAAAAATACGGGCAGTTGCTTTTCACTCTTGCCTCACTTCAAAGAAAGCTTGATATTAATTCAGAAGAAGCGTTAAATAACGCTACTGCAGAATTCATAGAAAAGTTCGAGAAGGCAGAGATGAAAGCGAAAAAACAAGATGCAAATCCT
>JAZNBQ010000039.1:0-2120 GCA_045587065.1 Acutalibacteraceae bacterium
AATAAAGGAAATAAAGAAAACCAATCCCGCTGTTGACGATAACGTGTTCCGAAGCCTTCATAACGTAAATCTTTCCCAAATTGTAGGCTGGAGAGACGCCGATAAAGGCGAAACCCATTCTTTCCTCGAAAAATATTAAAATAAACCCTCCTATGGCAAATTAACTACCATAGGAGGGTTTTTCTATGCTTATATCAGTATTTCATTATTGAGGGACAGGAGAACCGTCCCTCTGTCCCATATTACCGTTAGCAGAGCGGGGAAGACAGGGACGATTATTCTTGTATCATTTTGTTAACACAAAAGAACCGTCCCCTTGTGTTTGTTGGCTGTCCCCTTGTGTTTGTGTTTCCCTGTTTCCCTAACGCTTTTTCCTATTTCGTTTTTGACCTCTTTTTTTTATTATCCAACGGTCATATGCGTAATCGCGACCGGGACTCCAAAAAAGTAAAGCAATTATTACTGTCCATGTTAAATCAAAATAGGCAACAATTTTTGCGATTGTACCACCAATTTCTTGGGGTAGCTTTATAATGTATAATAATAAACAAACAAATAGACAAATACTGTGAATTAGCAACACCAAAAAGTAGAGTATGAGCAAAGTTTTAGGGATTTCTTCTCTGAATCTGCTATATATAAGCCATTCTTTTAAAGTCTCGCCTTTGACTTTTTTTCTATAAGCACTTTTGTTTAATTGATAACGCTTTACTCCGTACAGAAATCCTCTAATATAAAAGAAAGATATCAGAAAGCAAAGAACAACAACTATAATTTGATTTTTAATGCTCATTGCTTATCTCCCAATCATTCTACGATACTGGTATTTCATATAATCTGATGAGCCAATATTAGTTCCAAATGTTATGATAAAATCTCCTGGAATTCCAGAAGCAAAGTTTTTATAATATTTTGTTGAATTCTTGATATAGTAGGCAAAGGCTTTTTCAGCTTCATTGAACCCTGCCTTTAATCCTTGGTTTGCAGTAGCGTTAAAAGTGCGTTTTACGGTTTGTTTTCCAAGATTCACGAGATGCTTTGTGCCTTTTCCACCGCCACTCATTGCCCCTGCAACACCGCCAACGGCTCCATCAATCAACATATTTCCAACATCGAAATTATTAAATCCTTTATTTTCAATTACCTGATTAACAGCATTTTCGGTCATTGATATGGCTGCATTCCCGGCTGTCATTCCCAAAACACCTATACCGGTTGTTGAAAGAGCACCGCTTGCTGCACCAGCCAACATTGTTATACCAAGACCGCTTGTTAATGGTTTGCCTTCTATCGCGTTAGAAACAACTTTAGCCGCACCTGAAATTAACGCTCCAACAGCAGCACCAACAACTATATGCCAAAAATTACCAGCACTGTCTGCACGCACTACAGGATTATTATCACAGTAGGCAAACAGATTTTTATCTGTTAACGCCATAGGTGTTGCAGTTAGTATATCCGTTGTGTCTGCACTAATAAATCTTGATACTTCAGGATCATAATAACGGCTGTTGCAGTAATAGAACCCCGTATCAGTATCGTAATAGTAACCTCTGTAACGGTAGGGGTTAAGTTGACCTATAGTATTAGCTTCATTACCTGTTACAGATAAAACCTTACCCCAAGCGTCATAGGTATACTGTACAACAGTAGTACCGGTACTGTCATAGATACCAATTACATCGCCTTGTAGATTAAACTGGTAGTAATAGTATTGACTGTTAGTTCCGTCATTAACCAGTATTCCGTAGGCAGTGCCGTTTTCATCATACAGGAAGACAATATATTCACTGCCGGTTTTTTGACCCTGTAATATACCGTCTATCCAGAAGTATTCGGTGGTAGTACCGTTAACGGTTTTGCTTGTTCTAAGCCCATCTGCATTGTAGGTATAAGCTATATTGTCTGTACCCTTGGTTATACCGGTTAACTGTCTTCCGTTACTCCATGTGAAAGACATATTATTCCGCCAATTTAACGGATTACCAATAGCGTCGTAGGTAATAGCCGTACCGTTGTAGCTTGTAAGTAAATCTGCCCAATTAGTATCAGCGTATCCGTAAGATTTCTCTACCGTACCGTTTTTAGAAACAGATAGAATATTACCGTTACTATAAGTA
>JAZNBQ010000040.1:0-32190 GCA_045587065.1 Acutalibacteraceae bacterium
TCCTTTAGTCTCCTTGGGAAACGCTTATCATTAAAGGTAATTATACCGATTTCATTCTCTGCACAATATTTAACGATTTCAACAGAATCTATTAAATTTTTATCGCTTAACTGTCTTATTTCATTACGCGTTAAAAAGCCTAACTCGTTTAGCCTTGATACATTTAACTCGTACACTGCTTTGGCACTGCCAAACATATCAATTAGCACCTTTGCTTTAACTGAGGCATAACCTAATCTCTTAGAAAGCCAAATCCAATGCGTCATTTATTTGCACAACTCCCACATTATAATTGAAGCAGCTGAAGCTGCGTTAAGAGATTCCGCTTTACCTGACATAGGAATTGTTATTAGTCGGTGGCAAGATTTTTTTGTCTCTTCTGTTATACCATTTGCCTCATTACCGATAATAATAGCAACTCCGTCTGTAAACTTTGTTTCAGTAATATTCTGTGCCGTTTTATCTACCACTGTGCCGTAGATAGTAAAGTTAGAGTTTTTAAGAGTTTTTATAAGATCGTCACATATAACTATAGGTATGCGAAGCAACGCTCCCATAGATGCTCTGAGAGCCTTTGAACCATAGGGGTCGCAACTATCTTTTGAAAGGAAAATACCATCAATACCCAGTGCTTCCGCAGTACGAGCTATGGCTCCGATATTAGATGGGTCGGCAAGATGCTCTAAAGCAATATATCTGCCATTTTCTCTAACCTTAATATTGGAAAAATCAGGCATTTCACAAAGACACAAAACCCCTTGCGGAGATACGGTATCTGCCATTTTTTTGAAAAGAGAATCAGGAACAATATATGCATTATCAGAGTTTTCAGCTAACTTTTCTATATCAGCATTTAATTTTTCCATGGCAGTATCACTGACTATTAAGGTTAAAACCTTATAGTTATTCAAAACTGCATCACGACATAGACGTAACCCCTCCAAAATAAACTGACCGTTTTCACGACGAGTTTTAGCGCTATTTTGAAGAGTTAATACAATTTTTATAAGCTGATTCTCTTTACTTGTAATTCTAATAAATTCTTTCATAAACTCTTAGCCTATTATAAAAAATTTGACCGAGGCGCACCTCGGTCTTTGATAGATTATTTTTCTAAAGCTTTTTTAGCGGTTTTTGCAAGAGAAGCAAAACCAGCAGCATCACTTACAGCAAGTTCTGCAAGCATTTTGCGGTTAATTGCTACGCCTGCCTTTTTAAGACCGTTCATAAATGTAGAATAATTCATACCATTGATTTTTGCAGCAGCAGAGATACGTGTAATCCAAAGACGACGGAAATCTCTCTTCTTCTGTCTACGGCCTACATAAGCATAGTTGCCGGATTTCATAACAGCTTCTTTAGCTGTCTTGAAAAGCTTAGATTTTGCGCCAAAATAACCTTTAGCAAGTTTTAATACTTTATTTCTTCTTTTGCGTGTAGATAACGCACCTTTAACACGAGCCATTTATATATCCTCCTTATGTCCTTTATCTCTATTTGTAAGGAATCATTTTCTTGACTCTTGCTACATTGGTTACGTCAGCAACAACAGTCTTACGCAAATTTCTCTTACGTTTTGTGGTTTTCTTGTTAAGAATGTGTGATTTGTAAGCGTGTGCACGTTTAACTTGACCGGTTTTGGTTAACTTAAAACGCTTTTTAGCTCCGCTATGTGTTTTAATTTTCGTCATTTTAAATCCTCCTTAAAGATTTCAATTACTATTTTACTGGTTTTGGAGCAAGGAACATAAGCATGTTTCTGCTCTCCATTTTTGCAGGTTTTTCAACTACAGCATATTCACCACAGTATTCAGCAAATCTTGCCATAATATCGAGACCAATTTCAGGGTGGCCAAGTTCTCTACCTCTGAATCGAATAGAAACCTTTAATTTGCAACCGGATTTTAAAAACTGAATTGCATGATTGCCTTTAGTTTCAAAATCGTGTTTATCAATGCTAAGGCCTAATCTAATCTCTTTGGTTTCGATAACTTTTTGATTTTTCTTTGCTTCTTTTTCACGCTTGGCAATTTCAAATCTGTACTTGCCGTAATCCATAATTTTACAAACTGGTGGATTTGCGTTTGGAGAAACGTTTACGAGGTCTAAATCTTTATCGTATGCGGCTTCAAGGGCATCTTTAATTGGTAAGATACCAAGCTGTGAACCGTCGGCATCGATAACACGAACCTCTTTAAAAGTGATTTGCTCATTGATAGGAATATCTTTGACGCTGATAATTAACACCTCCAAAATATAAAACAAAACGGACGGCATAATACCGTCCGAAAATAAGCAAAATACACCCAATAGGTATAAAACTTATTGACCCTTTCAGTTAATCTTCAGGGTGAGAACGATATATGCTCTACTTTGTTGTCTTAATTATTATACACGAATATTTTAAAATGTCAAGCATTTTTTAAATGTTTTCTATGGTTAGTTCTTTTATAGAGCGCATTTGATAATCAACACTCTTAATAAGTCTTGGATTTCTGAAAGCCGCTGAAACGCCTTTAATTACTGAATGAGATGGGTCAGGCAGATGGTTGATTTTAACACCTAAAAACTCGCTCATAAGTTCAACCATACCATTAATCTGTGATCCTCCGCCTGCAAGGAAAACTCCCTCTTCTGTAATGTCACCTATCATATCAGGGTCAGTCTTTTCCATAACCTTTCTAACTGCATTGCAAATGGTTATAGCAGTTTCAAAAAGTACGTCAAATAATTCATCAGAAGTAATCTCAAAAGATTCAGGCAAACCTGTAATTAAATTTCTTCCTCTTGCAACCATTGTGATTTCAACTGGTCTTTTTACTACGCTGCCTATCTGAATTTTAATATCTTCAGCAGTCAGTTCTCCGATTTCAATATTATACTCCTTACGGACGTATTTAATGATTGCTTCGTCAAAGTTGTATGAAGCAACCTTAAAGGAATCGCACTGAACGATACTACCAAGAGAAATAACCGCTATATTAGTAGCGCCAAATCCAATATCAACAACCATACTGCCCTTAGGAGCGTCAAAGTCCACCCCTGCTGCTAAAGCAACTGCAAGAGGACTTTCAATTACCGATATACTTCTGCCGCCACTATCTTCAATAACATGAGACATTGAACGATGCTGAAGCTCGGTAAGACCGGTAGGCAAACACGCAATAACCTTAGGTCTGATTATCTTATTTGAGAACGCTTTATTCATATATTCTCTCAGCATTGAAAGAGCTATATCATATTCAGAAATTATTCCGCCCTCAATGGGTCTGATACAGGTTAACATATCAGGAGTTCTTCCAAGTGAAGACTTGGCTTTGTCTCCAAAATACACAGGCTCGAAAGTCTCTGAATCAACCGTAACAACAGTTGGTTGTTCTACTACTATTCGGCCACCGGAATAAATGACTGTTTTGTATGTTCCAAGGTCTAAGCCTATTTCTAATGACATTATTTCACCTCTTTTAAGTAATTATATAATATTTCAAATTCATATTCAAGAAAATATTTATGAAAGGAGCGCCGTTACGCAGTAAACCTTTTCTGCACCTGCGAATTTTAGTTCTCTGGCACATTCGTTAAGCGTAGCACCTGTAGTTTTAATATCGTCCAACAGTAAAACCGTCTTACCTTTGAGACTTTTATTTGAACGATAAACGTCTTTTACGTTATCAAATCTCTCGTTTAAAGAAAGTTTGTGTTGAACATTGTTTGGCTTAATTTTTATAAGTGTGTTTTCATCAATTTTGATTTTTATTTTTTTAGATAATTCTCTTGCTAACACCCTGCACTGATTATATTTACCTTTGTCTTTAGGTACAAAGGTCAACATATCAAATTCAATGTCGCCATAGTTGCTTTCTATAACCTTGCAAATATTGTCAGTAACGAAAGAGAGCATATCAAAATCTTTATTAAACTTAAAATTATAGAAGGATTGTTTGATAATGCCTTGGTTTACTAACGGAGCCACAACCCCATCAAAATGATATATATGAGTATCACACTGACAATTTTTAAGATTATTACCACATAAAGTACAAACAGGTGGTTCAACAAAACGGACCTGACCTAAGCACTCACTACAAAAGTGACCATCACTTATCAACACTTTACATGCGGCGCACCTTCTCGGGTAAAAAGAATCTATTACTAAATCTAAGAGTTTCATTTTTTAATCCTTTAAAAAATATGATAATGCCGTATAACGCAAGGTTTTGCGGTTGTTTTCGGCCATCATTTCAAAAATTTCTTCTCTGCCGATTAGAATAAGCAATTTTTTAGCACGAGTAATTCCGGTATATAAAAGATTTCTATATCGGAGCATTGACGGTGTATCACAAATCGGTATGATTACACAGTCGAATTCACTTCCCTGACTTTTATGAACGGTTACTGCATAGGCAAGCTCCAATAAGCTTAAATCGGTATCATAATAGGTAGCAATTTTATCATCAAACTGAACCTTTAGAGATTTCTCTTTATTATTGATTTCCATAATAAAACCTATGTCACCGTTAAATACGCCGCTACCTGTCTCCCCCTTAGAATTAGTCCATACAATATCGTAATCGTTTTTTATCTGCATTACCTTATCGCCGGGTCTAAAGTATATACCTTTGTAATTCATTTCAGCAGTGCCTTTTTTATAGGGATTAATCTCCTTTTGCAAAAGCTGATTCAGGTTAACGGTTCCTCCCTCAAATTTTTTGGACGGACATAACACCTGAATGTCATAAACACTTGAAAATCCGTAAGCTTTCGGCAGACGGTTAACGCACAAGTCTACCACCTGGTTTGCAGTTGATTTAGGAGAATTATTATGTATAAAAAAGAAGTCTTTTCCTTTTTCCCTAAGGTCAAGTTTTTCTCCGTTTATAATTTTATGTGCATTTACAGTAATAGAACTCTCTGTCGCTTGTCTAAAAACCTTTGTAAGTTTTACCGAAGATACTACCTCGCTATCAATAATATCACTTAACACATTACCAGCACCAACGCTTGGCAGCTGGTCTGAGTCGCCTACTAAAATAAGACGTGAGGTTGTCCTTACCGCCTCAAGAAGAGCACTAAAAAGTAATGTATCTACCATTGACATTTCATCAATTATTATAATATCAAAATCAAGGGGATTCTTTTTATTTCTATAAAAATAAGCTTTATCATTTTCTCCCCATTCGACTTCTAAAAGACGATGAATTGTCTTAGCTTCAAAGCCTGTAAGCTCAGTCATACGCTTAGCAGCTCGTCCAGTGGGAGCCGCAAGAGCAATGCTTTTTCCTCTGCCGTTGAGAATTTCTATAATTGCATTAAGCGTAGTGGTTTTGCCTGTACCAGGACCTCCTGTTAAAACAAAAATTCCGCTATTCATAGCTTCATTTACTGCATCTATTTGTTTCTCATCAAAAGTAATGTTTAATCTGCTTTCAATAAATTTAAGTTCTATAGGAGAAATAGGCATAAAAGGTATATTGTTATCAACAATAGATTTTACCTTGGCTGCTATATATTCTTCTGCCGCAGCATAATCGTTTATAAAAATGTAGCTTGTATTTCCCAGAAGTTTTTCAGTTACTACAAGGCTATCAACCATAATATCGACAACGTCTTCAAGTCTATCGCGATTTACAGATAGAAGATTAATAGATACGTCCACCAATTTTGTTCTTGGCAGACAGGTATGACCATTAAGTAAGTTTCTTCTTAAAACGAACTCAACGCCTGCGGCAAGGCGATGCTCGTTATCTTCAGAAATACCGAAAAAGCTTGCTATTTCTTCAACCCTTTCAAAAGGAAATCCAATCTCCTCTGAACAGAGGTAATAGGGATTTTCTTTTATTAAATCAACACAATTTGCGCCTAAATACTTGAATATATTTGATGCTTCAATGGGTGTAATTTTAAACTTTGAAAGACTTAGCATTATATCTCTGATGCCATATTGCTTTTTATATTCTTCGGAAATAAGCAACGCTTTTTCTTCACTTATTCCTCTTATTTCAGATAATCTTAATGGCTCGTTTTCTATTATTTCTAAGGTTCTATCTTTAAATCTTTCAACTATTTTAGTTGCGGTAGACGGTCCAACTCCCTTTATTGCGCCACTGGAAAGAAATTTTAACACCTGTAGAGAATTTTGAGGAATAGTAGCCTCCGCTGCGTCAACCTTAAACTGTCTGCCATAAACCGAATGAACTGTATAGCTTCCAAAAAGCACAACAGAATCGCCCTCACTGAAGTAGGGCATAATTCCTGCTGCGGTTATTAGCTCTTTGCCTGATTTAACCTTAATAACAGTATAACCATTATCTCTGTTTCTGTATGTAACACCAAGCACTATTCCTTTTAGTTCTATACTGTTTTCCATTTATAGCTCCGAAATATTTATATTATTGTTATTTACTTTAGAGATAAATCTGATATTGTTGTCTTTTGCAAATTCTTCACATCTAGAAAGAGCAGACTCGTCAATATCGTAATCAATAGCTACTAAATCATCTGCATATGTTTTGCCGTACCATAGTAATTCTTCAAAAACTATTCTTAACTGAAGGTCGGCAAATTCTCCGCACAGATAACATAGAAGGGTCTTTTTAGGTTTTTCTTTTGGTCTGATAATACTAAGCCAAATCCAATGAATTAAATCACTAAGACCAATTACGCTAAGGGAAAAGACTACAATAAACAACAATGTTTCAAGCATGTAACCACCTCAAAACATTATATGTTTCAGATTACATTCTGTTAAAACGAAAGGGATTTCACTAGAAATCCCTTTGTTAATTACTTAAGTTCTATACTGGTTGTACTTTGCCCTACCTGCCAAATTACAGGATTCTGGTCATAATGAATGGTAACATTTGCTGTGTGTTCTCCTGCAGATTTGCCCTTAAGGTCAACAACTGCCTTAAGATTTGATGCTTTTAATGAATTAATAACCCTGGCAGGACCACAAATTTTGACGTTCTTTACACTTGAAGCAGTAGCTGAAGTAATATTGTCAGGTTTATTAATAAATTCTACGTTGCTAACAGTAACTGTACGCTCTGCTAAAGAAGAGGTTCTAATTGTGGCTACTACCTTTGTAACATTATCAAGGGCTTTAACACCATCAGGTAAAACAGGAACCAACTCAAACTTATCGTTTGTTTTAGAAATCTTAGAAAAATCTATAGGAGCAAGTTGAACAGATGACATAGCGTCAACTGTGTTAGGTGGACCTATAACGGTTATTTTGTTTATATCGTAACTAATATTAACATAATTTTTAACCTTTTCTGATGGTAGATTTAAAAAGGTTGGTTCAATACTAAAGGTCGCTTTTTTAGAGATAGGCACTGAAATTTTAACGGTATCTGTTTCAAGAGTAAATGCGCTTTTGTCGATTTCATTGCCTTTAATGTCAAGTAAATGAATGTCGGCATCAAAAGAGGTTGTTGCAGACAACTGTTCGTTTACAGAAGCAACTGCTACCACCTTATTAATTTTTTTCATTTCAGTACGAGGACCCTTAATAGTTAGTTTTGCATTTTCTGTATTGCTTAGCACCGGGGCTTCGGCAATAAGATTAGAAACTGCAGCTGCACCCAAAGCCTGGGGTACTACGTCAAACTCCTGTGTATCAATATAGTCAAACTTTGCAGTTATTGATGACGGAGAAATACTAACAAAATTGTACTCTAAATTTTTGTTGAATTTAGATGCGTTAAGCTTCAAAACATAGGTTCCTGGTTGAGTTACGTCGGAAATTGATGCGCTAACGATAACATCTTCACTTGTTAGCGAACTAACAATATAGTTAGGACCGTAAACGGTTACGGCAACGCTTGTATCAGATAAGTCGTTAATTAAATCCATACCAAGTTCTTCCACAACTGTTCCTTTTGTGTTTATTGTAATGGGAACGTCAGAAAAAACTTGCTCTCTCTCGGGATTTTGATACAGAGAAATTGAAAGCCAAATTGCAAAGGCCAAAACAACAGAAAATGTAACGGCAAATTTCTTGTTGTAAAGCAATTCTCTGAGTGATGAAAATTTCAGCCGCTTCATTTCAATTCCTCCTACTTATTCTTTTTGAAAACTTCAAATATTTTCTTAGTAAATGTTGTTTTTTCCTTTTCTTCCTCGACAAGAAGCTGATTGTAAAGTTCCTCTTTAAGGGTTACTGTATTAAAATCTCTGGTAATTTTTCCGTTAACTGCTATAGATATGGTTCCTGTTTCTTCAGAAACAACCAGAACTACTGCATCGGAATTTTCGCTCATGCCTATTGCCGCTCTATGACGAGTACCAAGCTGCGAATTTAAATCGTTATTTGCAGTAAGCGGTAAAATGCAACCCGCTGCGTATAGACTGCCGTCTCTTACTATCAACGCGCCGTCGTGTAGTGGCGATTTCGGAAAGAAAACGTTGCAAATCATTTCATAGGAAGGTTCTGCATTTATAACAGTACCTGTATTAACAATTTCACCAAGCATTGTCTTTCTTTCAAAAACTATCAGAGCGCCAATGCGTTTATCAGACATAACGCTTGTTGCTTTACAAATAGAGTCTACACATTTGGCGATTGCCTGATTTTTAGAATCGTAATTTTGCATTTTGCCAAAAGGTGTAATATTACTTTGTCCAACTCTTTCAAGCATTCGTCTGATTTCAGGTTGGAAAACTATTACTGCAATAATGATTGCATAATCAAATATTTTGTAAAGCAACCATTTTAGTGTTATCAGTTTAAACAAATTGGAAACAAGGAACACAACTAACAAAACGATAATACCTTTGATAAGCTGTCCGCTACGAGTTTCTCTCATAAATTCGATAACTTTATAAATAATAAACGCTACGATTAAAATATCAATGATATCGAAAATTCGGATGTTGATTATTGAGAATATTATCTGACTGAAAAACGAATAAATATTCTCATATAACGCTGTTATGGCATTTAACAAAATATCAACCCCTAACTCTTTTTTACCACTTATATTTTATCATATATTATATATATAATCAATATTTATTTGAAATTTTTTATGCTAAAAATTAAGTTATCGCAATTACTTTTGCTATTAAAAATTCCTGTTGATATTCTTACTGTTCCTACTTCTCCTGTGTTAATAAAATTATGGGCATAAGGGGCGCAATGAAGTCCGCCTCTAACAGCTATTCCCTGTTTGCCTAAATAGTCTGAAACCTCCAGACTGTTTCTGTCTTTTACATTAAAAGACAAAACAGGAACGTACAAGTGTTTTTCAGGGTACGGCGTGTAAAGAGTACAACCTATATACTTTAGTTTTTCGTACAAATATTTTATCAAAGATAGTTCTTTTTCATAGATTTTATTAATGCCTATACTCTTTACAAAATCCACACCGGCACCTACACCTAAAATGTTAGGAACACTGATAGTTCCACTCTCAATTCTTTCAGGAAAATTGTCAGGTTGTTGCATCTCGTTGGAATTCGTGCCTGTGCCACCTAAAACGGTTACATTGTCTATAGGTTTTACTGCTATTAATATACCAATTCCCATAGGTGCATACAAACCTTTATGTGCAGCAACACACAAATAATCTATATTCATATCTTTCATATTTATGCTCAAAACCCCTGCGCTTTGTGCCGCATCTACTCCAAAAAGAATCCCTTTTTTCTTGCACATTTCTCCTATTTCTTTAATTGGAATTACTGTTCCCGTAACATTTGATGCGTTGGTTGTAAAAATCATTCTTGTGTTTTGTTTTATAAGCTTACGGAAATTTTCCACAGTTCTTTCAGGGTTTACTAAATCTACGTCAGCAATATCAAATTCTACACCTTTAAGTTTGCTTAAATTATGAAGAGGCCGCATAACCGCATTGTGTTCAAGAGAAGACACTATAATATGGTCTGTGCTTTTTAACACACCATTTAAAACAAAATTTATAGCATGCGTGCAGTTAGCAGTAAAGCAGACCTGTTGAGCATTGTCACAACCAAAGAAATCCCCTATTTTCTTTCGTACGTTATATACCGCTTCTGCTGCATTCATAGATGCTTTATAGCCGCTTCTACCAGGATTTGCAGAATAGTTTTTAAGGGCATTATTTACAGCATCTATTACCATTTTAGGTTTATGTCCGCTTGTAGCGGCATTGTCAAAATATATCAATTTTTTCACCTACTTTAAAACGCACAGGAAACCTGTGCGTTTTGTAATCTAGTTTACAGGGGAAACTTCTAAAATTTTAATACCGTTTTGGTTCAAAAGTTCAACGGCCTTTTCAATATTACCTGTTACAACTATTCCGTAACCGCAGCCGTAACGCGCGATTCCAACCGTGTTTCTTTCAACCTTTGCTTTAAAACCTTCGGCTCTTAAAATATCTCTTCCCCTTATTGCATAGGTTACAGTACCTGTGATAATTACGTGCTGTTTCATTTTATTTCACTCCATATTAAACCTACATTATATTCTATGTGGCTGTGAAATTAATGACAAAAAAAGCACGGTAGAAAACTCTACCGTGCAAATATAAATTTATAATTATTCAGCAAATTCAGACTCAACAAGATTAACTAAGGCTTCAAGAGCAACCTCTTCGTCAGGACCATCTACAATTATGCGAATTGCAGTGCCGCCAACAATACCGAGAGACAAAACACCAAGCAAGCTTTTAGCGTTTGCTCTTCTGTTCTCTTTTTCAACCCATACTGTTGATTTAAACTCGTTTGCTTTTTGAATGAAAAATGTTGCAGGTCTTGCATGAAGTCCTACCTGATTGTTAATGACTACATCTTTTACGCACATAATTATAACTCCTCAATAATACATAATACTACCATTGTGTATTTTTTCTTATTATAACACAATATATGCCTCAGTCAATGAGATAAATAAAAGTTCTAATTTTCTTATAAACATATATTAAAAACAGGTTAACCTTTTGTGCAAAATGCAATACATATTTAATAAATATTAACATATTTATCAAGACCGGTTCTTTTCGCCAGAAAGATTTTTTACGTACTCTTTTTCTTTTTCAGTTAGTTCTGCGGTTTCCAGCATCTCAGGTCTGCGATAAAATGTTTCCTCAATAGACTTTATTCTACGCCATTTTTTTATGTTTTCGTGATGACCGGAAAGAAGCACTTCAGGCACTCTTCTGCCCTGCCATACTTCAGGTTTTGTATATTGGGGAAATTCCAAAAGCCCTGCAAAATGGCTTTCTTCCGTAAAGCAAATATCATCTGACAAAACACCGGGAAGCATTCTGCAAACTGCATCGGTTATAGCCATTGCAGGAATTTCTCCCCCTGTTAAAACATAATCTCCAATAGAAATTTCCTCATCAACAATTTCGTCTAAAACTCTTTGGTCAACACCTTCATAATGCCCACACAGAAAAACTATATGCTCTTTCTTGGAAAGTTCTACCGCTTTGTTTTGAGTAAATGTAGAACCCTTTGGTGACATATAAATAAGATAGGGCTTTGACTCGTTTTCATTATCGTAAAGGGAATTAAAGCAATTATATATTGGTGCGGCAGACATTACCATACCCATTCCACCGCCATAAGTTGTATCATCAACTTTGTTGTGTTTATTACCGGAATAATCACGAATGTTAGTGCAACGAATTTCAACTAAATTATTTTTTCTTGCTCTGCCGATAATGCTCTCAGACAAAACCGTTTCACACATCTCCGGAAACAAGGTCATAATGTCAATCTTCATCATCAAACAGCCCTTTCATTTTCCTTATAACTACTCTACCCTCATCAATATCTACTGAAACAACTACCTCGTCAATGCAAGGAATAAGATACTCCTTACCATCTTTTTCTATATGCCATACGTCGTTTGCGCCTGTTTGAGAAACGTCAGAAATTTTACCCAGATTATCATTTGTGTCTATTTCGTATACATCGCTACCTATTAATTCATCAATAAAATACTGACCATCCTCAAGATTTGCATCTTCCCTTTTAATAAATAAAAGTTTATTCCTTAAGGTCTCTGCCTCATCAATAGAGTTAATATCTTTTACAGCTGAAATCACAATATTTCCATGTGGTTTTGGAGAAATCAGAGCAATTTTTTTGCTACCGATTTCATCAAGATAAAGATTTTTAAATTGACATAAAAACTCTGGCGAATCGCACCAAGGCTGGATTCTAACCATACCTCTGACACCATGAGTTCCTACAATTTTTCCTACAGTTAAGAAAGATTTTTTCATACGCTCTCCTATATAAAAACCCCCAATTGCGCAGGACACGCTCCATGGGGGATTGTTTCTTTAGCGAGCCGTAAAAACGGCTCATAATTAGTCTATTTCAACCATTACCTTTTCGTTGTTGCGATTAGCAGCAGCACGAACAACAGTACGAATAGCTTTAGCAATTCTGCCCTGTTTACCGATAACTCTACCCATATCGTTTTCTGCAACATGAAGATGATAAACTACGACACCGTCTTCGTTAACCTCATCTACAGTAACAGTTACCTGCTCTGGATTTTCTACAAGTCCGGAAGCAATTGCAACTAATAACTCTTGCATTTAAGTTCCTCCATTAAAGAATTTCTGATTTCTTGAGTAAAGCTTTAACTGTATCTGTAGGTTGAGCACCGTTAGAAATCCAAGTCTTAGCCTTATCGCCATCAATCTTAATTACTGCAGGTTCTTTAGTTGGGTCATAATAACCGATTTCCTCAATGAAACGACCATCACGTGGATATCTTGAGTCTGCAACAACTACACGATAGAAAGGAGCTTTCTTTGCACCCATTCTGCGAAGTCTGATTTTTACTGCCATTTAAATACACCTCCGAAATTTATACTTTATTAAAATAGAGATAACTCTTTTTAATCTACATCATTGGTGGAAGATTAAATCCACCCATACGCTTTTTTCCGCCTTTGCTGTTCATTTGTCGGAACATCTTTTTCATTTGCTCATACTGTTTTACAAGCTTATTAACCTCTTCAACCGTTACACCGGCACCTGCCGCAATTCTCTTGCGCCTAGATGCGTTTAAAAGGTCAGGCTTTGCCCTTTCTTTTTTGGTCATAGATTTGATTATAGCTTCACTTCTGAGCATTACTCTTTCGTCTATATCGTCCTCGTTAATTTGTTTATTCATACCGGGAATCATAGATATCAGACTTTTTATTGAGCCCATTTTCTTAATCTGTTCAAACTGGGAAAGCAAATCTTCCATATCGAATTTGTTTTCCTGAAGTTTCTTAGCAGCTTTTAAAGCTTCTTCCTCATCAATACCGCTTTCAACCTTTTGAATAAAGGAAAGCATATCTCCCATACCCAAAATTCTGGAAGCCATTCTGTCTGGATGGAATTCGTCCAAATCGTCCAGTTTTTCGCCAACACCTGTAAAGAGAATAGGTTTGCCTGTTACTGCTCTTACAGAAAGTGCGGCACCGCCTCTGGTATCACCATCAAGCTTGGTAAGAATAACACCATCAATTTCAAGTATATCATTAAAGGCTTTTGCTACGTTTACAGAATCCTGACCCACCATTGAGTCAATAACAAGTAAAATGTTATCAATATCAACGGTTTTGTTTATACGGGAAAGTTCATCCATAAGTTCTGTGTCTATATGAAGTCGGCCTGCGGTATCGAGAATTACAAAATCATGTCCGTAATCTCTTGCCATTTTTATTGCTTCTACTGCAGTTTTTTCAGGCTTTTGGGTGCCTTTTTCAAACACAGGAACCTGTATTTGTTCGCCTAAAACCTTTAACTGCTCAATTGCGGCAGGTCTGTATATATCACAAGCAACCAGTAACGGTCTGTTGCCCTTTGATTTTAAATGCTTTGCAAGTTTTGCAGCATGGGTTGTCTTACCTGAACCTTGAAGACCGCACATCATAATTACTGTTGGAATTTTTTTTGCAAATTTAAGTCGCGCCTGCTCACTGCCCATAAGCTCGGTCAGTTCATCACGGACAATTTTTACTACCATTTGTGCAGGTGTAAGGCTTTGCATAACTTCTTCGCCAACACATTTTTCAGCAACTTTATTAGTGAAATCTTTAGCAACCTTATAGTTAACATCTGCCTCAAGAAGTGCCAGTCTTACTTCACGCATTGCTGAACGCACATCTTGTTCATTAAGTTTTCCCTTTGAACGAAGGCGCTTAAAGACGCTTCCAAGTTTTTCTGACAGATTGTCAAAAGCCACTTTGTTTCCTCCTTAAAAATTATCGCTGAAATCTATTAAACTATTAAAATCCAATTCATTAGACTGTATTTTTTCAATTAATTCTTTGAGCTCCTTTGACTTGCGGCAAAGGTTAAGTTTCTCTTCAAATTCATAGAGTTGAAGTTCACTTCGTTTCACAAAATCTCTTACTCCCTGACGTGTGATGCCTTCATTTTCGGCTATTTCAGAAAGAGATAAATCGTTGTTATAATAGCCGTCTAAAATGCGTTGTTGTTTATCTGAAAGTATTGAACCGTATCGGTCTAAAAGCTCTGATACATAATAATTCTCAGCCAAAACGACACCTCAAGCTGTAAAGAAATTTACTTAACAGATATTATTATACAAGGAAAGTATAAAACTGTCAAGTTTTTTTCTTTACATATAAAAATTATTTGTTATTGAAAAGAAATTATTTATATATTATAATAAAATTACAAAGCAAAAAGGATGTTGAAAATGCTAAAGAAAGTTTTATCTGTTTTTATAGCTGTTTTAATGTGTCTTTCACTTTCGGCCTGTAACGAAAGCTATAAAGACGCATATATTTATTTTGAACTGGACTCTATTCCTGAGACGCTTGACCCACAGCTTGTTAGCACAAAAGATGAAATTACAACGGTGAGATGCCTCTTTGACGGACTCCTTAGATACGACGCTCAGGGCAACTGTGTACCCTCTGCGGCAGAATCATTTGAAAAAGTTGGTCTTACCTACACCTTTATTTTAAAAGAGGATGCTGCCTGGAAAAACGGTCAAAAACTTATCTCTGATGATTTTGTATTTGCCTTCAAGAGAGCTATTGACCCTAAAATAAAGGCACCGTTTGCCTCCCTTTTATCATCAATTAAAAACGGCAAAAAAATTCTGGACGGCACTTTATCTCCCGACAATTTAGGAATTTACAGTATTAATGAAAAAACGCTTAAAATCGAGCTTGAGTATGAAGACCCTGAGTTCTTAAATACTCTTACCTTGCCTGTTACCATGCCATGCAACCGCGCTTTTTTTGAAACATGTAAGGGCAAATACGGTCTAAATATCGACTCTGTTTTATGTAACGGCTCTTACTATATAAGAAAATGGCACAACGAGGATTCTTTCCTTATAAGACTTGCTAAAAACCTTGATTTTAAAGGTCCTTTTGAAGCCAACTCCATGCGCGTTTATTTTACTTGCAGCGACAACGTAAACAGTGAAGCCGTTAGCAAACAAAACTCTGATTTAGCTTATATCGGTGCCGAAGAATTTACGATGGCTTCTGATTTGAATCTGACTTTCACAAAAGAAGAAAACACTTGCTATTTCCTGTATCTTTCTAAGGATATACAGCCAGAACTGAGAAAAGCACTGCTTAAATCAGTAAATATAAGCGGTCTAGAGTCTGTGTTAGGCAAAAACAACACGATGGCTGGTAGTATTTACCCTGAATCTTTAAAACTTTCAGGTATCGACAATGCCGACAGTATTATTAAATACAATTTAAGTGAGGCGCAAGATTTATACAACACGGTTCGTAAAGAGCATAAAAAGAACCTGCCTAAAATAACACTTAAATATTATGGTGACAGTGTTACAGAAGATGTTTCAAAATCTATAGCAGCACACTGGCAAAAGAATCTGGGAGAATTTATAAATATTGAAAAAGTCAATTCTTTAAATGAAGCAAAGGCTCTGTTTAATTATTCTGAAAATACTGCATTACTGCTTCCGTTTAACACTATTTGCGGCAGTTGGTCCACCTACTTATCTGAGTTTGGCATAAAAGATACTGTTCCAAACAGTGCGCAGAAAAAGATTTTGTCCGATTACACGTTGCTTCCAATTTATTTCTCAAACAGTTATATAATTGCTAACGAGTATATTAAAAATTTGGATTCTACTCTTACCAACGGAATTTCTGACATTGCTCTTTTGATTAAAGATGAATAAAAACAGCCGTAACGATTTTCGTTACGGCTGTTTTTTTAAATGATTATGCAAAGAAGTCCATTACATCCCTCGTTAATTACCCTTTCAATTGTTTCCTGAATTCTTATTCTGGCATCCTGAGGCATACGAGCAAGTTTTGTATGAAGTCCTTCATTAACAAGCTCGTGAAGAGATTTACCAAATATGTTAGAATCCCAAATTTTAACAGGATTTTCTTCAAATTCACTAAGCAAATACATTATCAGGTCTTCACTTTGCTTTTCAGAGCCAACTATTGGGCTAACTTCGGTTGTAATATCTGCCTTCATCATATGAATTGACGGTGCAGATGCCTTTAGTCTAACGCCGTATCTTCCACCTTGTTTCATAATTTCAGGCTCTTCCAGTGTTAGCTCTTCAATTTCAGGCATAACAATACCATAGCCTGTCGCTTCAACCTCATCAAGAGCATTTTTGACCTTCATATACTCTTTTTTAATTTTTGAGAGTTCTACTAGTGTCTCCATTAACTCGCGGTCACTGTTAATTTCAAGGTTAGTATTTTCGCCAATGATTTTATAGAACAAATCGTCATTTAGTTTTACAGATATTTTTGCCGTTCCTCGACCTAAATCTATATCGTCAATTTTTACCGAGTTTGCATGTTTCGACTCTTTCAGAGAATTCTCTAAATAGGTTAAATCTCTGATGTGATTGATTTTATCGACAGAACTTCTGGCCGATTCTGCAAGATCACTTCTGAGCCAATGGTTAGTTTCTAAGGCATTTACCCACATCGGAAGTTTTATAGAAACCTCTTTTACAGGAAATTCATAAAGAATTCTGCCTAAGATTTTCTTAATATCATTCTCTCCAAGTTCCAGGCAATTCACCGGAATAACAGGAACATTATATTCTTCAGTAAGTTTTTTTCCTAAATTTACAGATTCTTCGCTATGGGGATTTAAGCAATTAAGAAGCACAACAAAAGGTTTATTAATTGCCTTTAATTCACCTATTACCCTTTTTTCTGCCTGTTCATATTCATCACGGGGAATATCACTTATAGAGCCGTCGGTGGTTACAACAAGGCCGATTGTTGAATGTTCGTTTATAACCTTTTCTGTGCCGATTTCTGCCGCCATATTAAAGGGTACCGGCTCTTCATACCAAGGTGTCATTACCATCCTTGGAGTGTCCCCTTCAATATAACCTAGGGAAGACGGTACAATATAACCAACACAGTCAATTAGTCTTACGTTAAAACGCGATGCATCATCCAGATTTATACTAACTGCATTTTCCGGTATAAATTTGGGCTCAGTAGTCATAATTGTTCTGCCGGATGATGACTGTGGGAGTTCATCTATTGCGCGTTCTTTAATATAGGCTTCTTCTATATTTGGTAATACAAGTATATCCATAAAACGCTTAATAAAAGTAGATTTACCTGTACGAACCGGACCTACCACGCCTAAGTATATATCTCCTCCCGTTCTAACTTCAATATCTTTATAAATACTTGTATTAGCCATATTTTTATCCTCTTTTCAGTTTCATTCAATGAATATTTATGAATAGAGGTAGGTTTTTATGACAAAGAAAAAGATTTGCAAAATTTCTTTTGCAAATCTTTTTTAAAATTATAGACTAAAATATTTAACTGCAGACTCAAACATTTTCATATCGTAGTTGCCTTCAACATTTTTATAGAGTCCATAACCCTTACGTTCAGAATGTCCCATTTTACCAAAGATTCTGCCATCAGGTGATGTGATGCCTTCGATGGCAAATGCAGAATCATTAGGATTGAATCTGATGTCAGAGGTCGGGTTGCCATCAAAGTCAACATACTGAGTAGCAATTTGGCCGTTTTCAGCTAACTTTTTAATCACTTCATCGCTAGCTAAGAATCTGCCTTCGCCGTGTGAGATAGGAACATTATAAATGTCTCCTACGTTACACTCATAAAGCCAAGGAGAATTGTTTGATGCAATTCTTGTTCTAACGATTCTTGACTGATGTCGGCTAATTGTGTTATATGTCAGGGTTGGGCAATTTTCGTCTGTATCTACAATCTCACCAAAAGGAACGAGACCAAGTTTTATAATTGCCTGGAAGCCGTTGCATATACCACACATTAAGCCGTCACGATTTTTAACAAGCTCGTTAACGTTATTTTTAACTGCAGCATTTCTGAAGAATGCAGTTATAAACTTACCTGAACCATCAGGTTCATCTCCTCCGGAGAATCCACCGGGAATGAAAATCATTTGAGCAGATTTAACCTTCTCTGCAAAATAATCAACCGACTCTGCTATCATGGAAGAGGTCAGGTTCTTGATAACAATAATTTCAGGCTCAGCTCCTGCCATACTCATTGCTTTGGCAGTATCGTACTCACAGTTGGTACCTGGGAAAACAGGAATAAGAACCTTGGGTTTTGCAACCTTAATTTTAGGCGCTAACTTCTCTGTACACTTATACTCAAATGCAGGGAATTTTTCATTACCTTGCTTTATATTGCAAGAGAAAATGGACTCTAATTTTTCTTCCCATAGACCTAAAAGTTCTTTTAATTCAACCTTTTTATCATTAAATTCAATTACCTTTTCGGTTGTGGTTTCACCTATTACAGTGCCGATTTCAAGGTCTTCTGTAGCCTCTAACACAAATCCGCCGTAATTATAACCGAATATCTCTTTCATAGAAAGAGCGTTGTTGAATTTAAAGCCGATATTATTACCAAACGCCATTTTCATAACTGCTTCGGCAATACCGCCAAACGTTAATGTATAAGCAGAAACAACCTTTTTAGAAACAATAAGGTCGTTAACCTTATCATAAACCTTTAACTGAGATTTTGTTACAGGTAAACCGTTCTTATCATACTCCGGCTTAATAAATACTAACTTATGACCAGAGGCTTTAAATTCAGGAGATATAATGTTATCAACCTTGTCAGTTGTTACGGCAAAAGAAACTAGGGTTGGTGGAACGTCAATATCCTCAAAGCTTCCGCTCATAGAGTCCTTACCACCGATAGCAGCAATACCATAATCAAGTTGTGCTTTGAAGGCACCAAGCAACGCTGCAAAAGGTTTGCCCCAACGCTCTGCTTCTTTTCTTGGTTTTTCAAAATACTCTTGGAATGTTAAATAAACATCCTCAAACTTAGCGCCTGCGGCAATAAGCTTAGAAACCGATTCAACAACGGCTAAATATGCGCCGTGGTATGTACTCTTTTCAGCAATATATGGATTATAACCCCAAGCCATAAGCGAACAGGTTTTTGTATTTGCCTTTTCTACAGAAATCTTATTAACCATTGCCTGATTTGGTGTTAACTGATGTTTGCCGCCAAATGGCATAAGCACAGTGCCGGCACCGATGGTTGAGTCAAATCGTTCAGATAGGCCTCTCTTTGAGCAAACGTTTAAATCACTTGCAAGGTTTTTAAGTTCAATTTCAAAATCGTCGCTAACCTTTTTACTATAATCTTCAGGTGATTTTGGAGCAACTGTTGTGTGCTTTTCTGCACCGTTAGAGTTAAGGAACTCTCTTGAAATATTAACAATTGCTTTGCCGTTCCAATTCATAATAAGTCTTGGCTCAGCTTTAACAACGGCAACAATAGTAGCCTCTAAGTTTTCCTTCTCTGCTAATGCTTTGAACTCTTCAACGTCTTTGGGCTCAACAACCACTGCCATTCTTTCCTGAGATTCACTTATAGCAAGTTCTGTTCCGTCAAGTCCGTCATATTTTTTAGGAACTGCATTAAGGTCAATTATAAGACCATCTGCAAGTTCTCCAACGGCAACCGAAACACCGCCTGCGCCAAAGTCATTACAGCGCTTAATAAGCTGAGATGCTCTTTTGTTTCTGAAAAGTCTTTGAAGCTTTCTTTCTTCAGGAGCATTACCTTTTTGAACCTCTGCACCGCAAGACTCAAGTGACTGCAGTGTATGAGATTTAGAAGAACCTGTTGCACCGCCACAACCGTCACGGCCTGTTCTACCACCAAGAAGAATTACTATGTCGCCATCTTCCGGTCTTTCTCTGCGAACATTTTCAGCAGGAGCGGCGGCAATAACTGCACCGATTTCCATACGTTTTGCGGCATAGCCATCGTGGTAAAGCTCGTCTACCTGACCGGTAGCAAGACCAATTTGGTTACCATATGAGCTATAACCTGCGGCTGCGGTTGTAACAATTTTTCTCTGTGGAAGTTTGCCTTCTAAGGTCTCCTCAACAGGCTTTAGTGGGTCTGCCGCACCTGTAACGCGCATTGCAGCATAAACATATGACCTTCCAGAAAGTGGGTCACGAATAGCGCCGCCAATACAAGTTGCAGCTCCGCCAAACGGCTCAATTTCGGTTGGATGGTTATGTGTTTCGTTTTTAAACAGAAGTAGCCAGTCTTCGTCTTTACCATCAACATCAACCTTGATTTTAACGGTACAAGCATTAATTTCTTCTGACTCATCTAAATTTGGAAGCATACCCTGTTTATTTAAATATTTACCTGCAAGGGTTGCTATATCCATTAGGTTGATTGGCTTTGTTCTGCCAAGTTTCTTTCTGATATCAAGATATTCCTCAAAGGCTTTTTGAGTGAGCTCGTCCTCAAATTTTGCATCCTCAATAGTAGTAAGGAAGGTAGTGTGACGGCAGTGGTCAGACCAATATGTATCAATCATACGAATTTCAGTGATTGTAGGGTCTCTGTCCTCACTCTTAAAATAATCCTGACAGAATTTAATATCATCATTATCCATAGCAAGACCATATTTATTAACAAAATCTGCCAGGCCTTTTTCGTCCAGTTTATTAAATCCATCAAGGGTTTCAACTGTTGTTGGAATATCGTATTTATTAACGAGAGTATCAAAAACCTCAAGAGATGCTTCTCTGCTCTCAACAGGGTTAATAACATACTTCTTAATTGTTTCAATATCACTATCAGTTAAATTACCTTTTAAAATATATACCTTTGCGGTACGAACAAGAGGTCTATCGCCCTGACTGATTATCTGAATGCACTGAGCGGCAGAATCTGCTCTCTGGTCAAACTGTCCCGGAAGATATTCGGTTGCAAAAACCTTTTCATCACAAAGACTTGGTAAATCTTTTGTTACAACGTCTAACTGTGGCTCACTAAAAACTGTTTTTACGCTGTATTCAAAAAGCTCTTCCTTAATATTTTCAACGTCATAGCGGTTTAAAATACGGACATCTTCAAGACCTTTAAGACCTAACAGATTTTTAAGGTCTGAAAGCAAAGCCTTTGCCTCATGAGCTAGTTCTTTTTTCTTTTCAACATAAACTCTATATACCATAATTTACTCCTTATTAAGTGCTTTCTGACCGATATCTTTGCGATAAAAGGCGTTTTCAAAGGTTACTTTATCAATTTCTTTATAAGCTTTGTCTACTGCCTCTTTGAGATTATTTCCTGTAGCAGTAACGCCAAGAACTCGTCCGCCTGCGGTAACTGTCTTACCGTCCTGAACCTTTGCACCTGCAACAAAAACCTCTGCATCAATACTCTCGTCTATTTTAATTTCAAATCCTGTTTCATACTTTGAAGGATAGCCGTTAGAAGCCATTACAACACAACAAGCAGATTTATCAGAAAATTCTACATTAATATCACTTAACGTCTCATCGCTTACTGCTTTCATTATTGTAAATAGGTCGGTTTTTAAAAGCGGTAATACAACCTGAGTCTCAGGATCGCCAAAACGACAGTTATATTCAATAACTTTAGGTCCGTTAGGGGTTAGCATAAGACCAAAATAAAGACATCCTTTAAAGGTTCTGCCTTCTTTATTCATTGCATCAATTGTAGGAAGGAAGATGGTCTTCATACATTTCTCTGCGATTTCTTTTGTGTAATAAGGGTTAGGCGCGATAGTACCCATTCCACCTGTGTTTAAACCCATATCGCCATCTAAGGCTCTTTTATGGTCCATTGAGGAAATCATCGGAACAACAGTTTTGCCGTCTGTAAAGGAAAGAACGGAAACCTCAGGTCCTGTTAAAAACTCTTCAATTACAATATTATTTCCGCTTTCGCCAAACACCTTATCCATCATGATACTGCGTACTGCATCAAAGGCTTCCTCTCTTGTGTTACAAATAATAACACCTTTACCTAAAGCTAAACCATCTGCTTTAATTACAGTTGGAATTGGAGCATCTTTTAAATAATCCAAAGCCTCATTCATATTTGAGAAAACCTCATACTGAGCAGTAGGAATATTGTATTTTTTCATAAGGTTTTTGGAAAAGACCTTGCTACCCTCGATAATTGCGGCATTTGCCTGAGGTCCAAAGCAAGGAACACCTTTTGCCATAAGAGCATCAACTGCACCAAGTACCAGAGGGTCATCAGGAGCTACAACTGCAAAATCAATATGGTTTTTTACAGCAAAATCTGTAATACTCTCAATATCTTTTGCGCCAATTCCTGTACAAACTGCATCATTTACCATACCACCATTACCCGGTAGTGCGTAAATTGTATCAATAGTTTTATTTTCTTTAAGTTTTTTTATGATAGCGTGTTCTCTACCGCCACCACCAACAACCATTACCTTCAAAACATTCATTCCTTTAAAATTAGTAGAAATTAATTAATGGTGGAATAATCTCATTCCTGTAAATGCCATTGCCATATTATACTTATTGCAGCAGTCAATTACAACGTCGTCACGAATTGAACCGCCCGGTTCGGCAATAAAGGAAACACCACTCTTCTTAGCTCTTTCAATATTGTCGTCAAATGGGAAGAAAGCGTCTGAACCAAGAGCAACACCTGTAATGGTATCAAGATATGCTCTTTGTTCTGCCATTGTAAATGGCTCAGGTCTTTCGGTAAAGTATTTCTGCCAATTACCCTCTGCACAAACATCTTCTTCATTCTGATTAATATAACCGTCAATAACGTTATCTCTATCAGGACGGCCAAGTGTTTCTTTAAATGGAAGATTCAACACCTTGTCGTGTTGACGAAGCTGCCATGTATCTGCCTTGCCACCTGCAAGACGAGTACAGTGAACACGAGACTGCTGACCTGCGCCAACACCAATAGCCTGTCCGTCTACGGCAAAGCAAACTGAGTTAGACTGAGTATATTTGAGTGTAATAAGCGCAATTATAAGGTCACGTACTGCGCTTTCAGGCATATCTTTTCTCTCGGTAACAACATTCTTAAGCAGGTCTGCATCAATTTTAAAATTATTTCTTCCCTGCTCAAAAGTAATGCCGTAAACCTGTTTTTTCTCCTGCTCATAAGGTACGTAATCCGGGTCAATTTTAACGATGTTGTATGTACCTTTTCTTTTGGATTTTAATATTTCAAGAGCTTCAGGCTCATAACCCGGTGCAATAACACCATCAGATACCTCGCGTTTAATCATAAGCGCAGTGGTAACGTCACAAACATCAGAAAGGGCTACCCAGTCACCAAATGAGCACATACGGTCTGTACCTCTTGCTCTGGCATAAGCACATGCGAGAGGAGAATCATCAAGACCTTTAATGTCGTCTACGAAACAAGCTTTTTTAAGTTTGTCACTAAGGGGCAAACCAATAGCCGCAGATGTAGGGCTAACGTGTTTGAAGGATGTAACTGCAGGCATACCTAAAGCTTCTTTTAGTTCTTTAACAAGTTGCCAAGAGTTGAAAGCATCAAGAAAATTGATAAATCCGGGGCGTCCGTTAAGGATTTCTATAGGAAGGTCTTCTCCGCCCTCCATAAAAATTTTAGCAGGTTTTTGGTTGGGGTTACAACCGTATTTTAATTCAAATTCTTTCATAGCTCTCTCCCCTATTTATTTTTATTTATAATTATTTCTGTAGGCTCACTGCCGTCAAGAGGTATCTGACGAACAAAAAGTGAAACCTTATTATCTTCGTTTAAATTATTCCAACAAACGTCGGCCAGCTCCTGAGCGGTATTAGGAAGTTCTACCTCTTCCGGTTCTCCGTAGAATGATGGAATAGGATTGCCATCACATTTATAAGTGTGAATAAAATGACCTATACCATCCTCAGGAACATAATCATAAAAGAATCGATTACATGCCTCAGGTCTGCCGTTTCCACTCTTTAGAATAGACATTTTATAGGTAAAGGTGTTTCTTGGGAAGCAGTAATATAAAATACCTGAAATACGAGGAGTAAAGTTAGGAGCGTCGTCCTCAAACTCACGTATACCGCAAGCCTCTTCAAAACCAAACTGATGGTTTGCCTCGTTTATGTAATCGAAAATAGTATTTGTCTGGTCGCCGTTAGTAATAATATCAACATTACCGCCCTTAGCAGAAAGATAAGGATTGTAAATGATAAGATGTGGGTCGGAAAGCTTTGATTCATCAAAAGCCCTTGTTCTCATACCGCCATCAAAACGCTCAAAAACACGGTTTCTGCTGTTAACGCTTCTGCCCATTATAAAATAAGCAATCATTGCAGATTTTCCGTCTTTCGACTTACCAATTACTATACCTCTGCCAGGGTATGTATTTTCACTGAGTAAAGTTTTTAAATCATATAAAGCCATACTATTCACCTTTTCTTAAATTCTCGCAAACCTTTTCTACAGAAAGTGGTAATATTTTCCACTCGGCTTGTTCCATTACGCGTTTTTGAAGTATTTCAGGAGTATCATTATCTTCAATTTCTACCGCTTTTTGCATTATAATTTCTCCGCCGTCAGGGATTTCATTTACAAAATGGACAGTAGCTCCTGTTACCTTAACACCGTAATCCAAAGCAGCTTTATGAACTCTTAATCCGTAAAAGCCTTTTCCACAGAAGGATGGAATCAAGGATGGGTGTACGTTAATAATCTTTTTATCATATTTTTTGACAAATTTCTCACTTAATATGCACATAAAACCTGCCAGAACGATAATGTCTATCGCGTTTTCTTCTAAATGAGAGATTATTTGTTCCTCAAAAGGAACATCTAAACTTTTATCGGCAATGGCAGTTTTAATATTAGCGTTTTCGGCTCTTTTAAGAGCGTAAGCATCTTTATTATTAGAAACTACAAGTTGAATTTCACCGTTTTTAATAATGCCGCTATTTTGTGCGTCAATTAAGGCTTGTAAGTTTGTGCCGCCGCCAGATACCAGAACACCTATTGAAACCTTATTAGACATAAACTTCTCCTATTCGATTATTACGCCTTCGTCAGATTTTACAACCTCACCTATAACGTAGGCATCTTCACCGTTATCTCTTAAAATTTCTAATGCCTTCTCTGCATCCTTAGAATCAACAACAACGCTCATACCAACGCCCATATTAAAGGTATTAAACATATCACGCTCAGGAATATTACCAACCTTAGCAATAAGTTCAAAAATGGGAAGAATCTTTACAGAATCCTTCTTGATTTTAGCAGAAAATCCGCTTGGAAGACTTCTTGGAATATTCTCATAGAAGCCACCGCCTGTAATATGAGAAATAGCCTTAACTTCTACGTTTTTCATAAGTTCTAACATTGATTTAACATATATTTTTGTAGGAGTAAGGAGTGTTTCGCCAAGTGATTTGCCACCAAGTTCTTTACTATATGCAGAAAGGTCACAATTTTCAATATCGAAAACCTTACGAACAAGAGAAAATCCATTAGAATGAACACCTGTAGAAGCAAGTGCAATAATGGTATCTCCCTCAGATACTTTCTTATTGTCAAGTATTTTTGATTTATCAACAACACCGGTACAGTAGCCTGCAAGGTCATAATCGTCCTCAGGCATAAGGCCCGGATGCTCTGCAGTTTCACCGCCGATAAGTGCGCAACCTGCCTGAACACAGCCCTCTGCTACGCCACCTACGATGTCGGCAATTTTTTCAGGGTAGTTTTTTCCACAGGCAATATAATCAAGGAAGAAAAGCGGTTTTGCACCACAACAAATAATATCGTTTACGCACATAGCAACACAGTCGATACCAATTGTATCATGCTTATCAAGAAGCATTGCAAGTTTGATTTTGGTACCAACACCATCTGTACCTGCAACTAAAACAGGGTCTTTGATTCCATCAAGATTAAGGCCAAAGCAACCGCCAAAGCCACCTACGTCATCAAGACAACCCTCGTTGTTGGTTCTTGCAATATGTTTTTTCATAAGCTCTACAGATTTATAACCTGCGGTTATATCAACACCTGCTTTAGCATAGCTTTCAGATTGAGACTTGTTATGCATAATTTATTATTCCTTTCCGTTCCAACAATAAGTACAAACCTTACTTGGGTCAATTCCTATTGCTTTAATCATTCCGTCTAACGTTTGATACTCAAGGGAGTCAAAATGTAATTTATCGCAAATTGCTTTTCTTAAACTCTTACCTCTCTCGGTAGAACCATCTGCATATTCATCAATATGCTCTAATCCTTCTTTTCCCTCAAGTTCAATAATCATACTTCTTGTAATTAAATCCATATCTGAGGTGTTGCGAGAGAAATTAAGATATTTACATCCATACATAATCGGCGGACAAGCAGAACGCATATGAACTGATTTTGCGCCGCTGTTATATAAAAAGTCAACAGTTTCTCGAAGTTGTGTACCTCTTACGATACTGTCATCAACAAAGAGCAAATCCTTATCTTTAATAAGTTCATTAACAGGAACCTGCTTCATCTTGGCAATTTTGTTTCTTTCTTCCTGATTAGATGGAATAAAGCTTCTTGCCCAAGCCGGTGTATATTTTACAAAAGGTCTAGCAAATTTGTTTCCGCTTTCATTAGCATAGCCAATGGCATGGGGTGTACCGGAATCAGGCACACCGCTTACGTAATCAACCTTAGGAAGTGTGCCGTTATTTCTTTCCTGCTCTGCCATAATTTCACCGTTACGCATACGCATAACCTCTACGTTTATACCCTCGTAACAAGCATTTGGGTAGCCGTAATAGGTCCAGAGAAATGCACAAATTTTCATTTCGTCTGTGCCTTCCTTTAAAACTGTATACTGGTCGGCAGAAATTTCAGCAATTTCCCCTGCCTTTAAATCTTTATAAAAATGATAATCGAGTTTTTCATAAGCAAAAGACTCAAAAGAAGCACAAAAGCCTGTATCATTTTTACCGATAAGCACAGGGATTCTTCCAAATCTGTCACGGCAAACCACAAGATTGCCGTTTTGTTTTAAGATAAGAAGAGATACTGAGCCATCAATAACCTTACATGCAAATTCAATACCCTCTGCGAAGGTGTCCTTAAGCTCAATTAGTGCGGCTATAATTTCGGTTGAATTAATTCGGTTGCCACTCATACACTGGAAAATACCAGCACTACCATTTAGATATTCAGAAACTATCTTCTCGTGATTATTAATTACTCCAACCATTGAAATGGCATAAACACCAAATTTAGAACGAATTAGTAATGGCTGTGTGTCTGCGTCGCTAATACATCCAATACAAGCGTTACCCTTAAGACGTGCAGCAATGTTATCAAACTTGGTGCGAAAGGGAGAATTTTCAATGTTATGAATTTCTCTGTCAAAAGCACCTGTAGAATCCACTGCCGCCATTCCTGCTCTGTATTTACCCAGGTGTGAGTGATAGTCAACACCAAAATATACGTCTTGTACACAGTTGTTTTTACTTGTTATGCCAAAAAAGCCGCCCATTTAATAACCTCCGAATAGGTATAGAATTTTATGCAAAAAATAGTTTAGAAAGGGTCATTGGGTCAATATATTCCCCGTCCTTGTAAACACGCATATTTCCTGATGCGATTTCATCGATTAAGATAACCTCGTCACCGCTAAAGCCAAATTCAAATTTAATATCATAAAGAACAAGGCCTTTTTCTTTTAAATCGTCAGCAACTATTTTTGTGATTTTCTGGGTCATCTCTTTAGTTTCGTCATACTGCTTTTCGCTCATAACGCCTAAAGCAACAAGACCGTCCTTAGTTACAAGCGGGTCGCCCTTTTCGTCATTTTTGAAGGTCATTTCAACATAAGCATCAAGGTCTGCGCCCTCTTCGATATAATCGCTATATCTTCTGAGGAAACTTCCTACTGCTTTATAACGACAAATAACCTCAAGACCTTTACCAAATACTGTTGCAGGTAAAACCTCCATTGTTGTATCTTCAAGGTTAGCACTTACATAGTGAGTTTTAATGCCTGCTTCCTTTAATTTTTCAAAGAAGTATACAGACATTCTAAGGTTAACGTCGCCAACACCGTCGATAGTAAGACCAACGCTATTTTCGCCTGGATCAAACACGCCGTCTTTACCGGTGCAATCATCTTTGAATTTTAGAAGGAAATTTCCGTTATCAAGCTCGAAAACATCCTTTGTTTTTCCTGTGTAAACCTTATTCTTAATCATTTTTAACTCTCCCTTTATTATTTATTGAATTGTTCTTCAATTTTTTTGTTTTTTTCCAGTACTGCCGCACTGTCGTTCTTACGCTTTTCATCAAGTTTTTCAGCTAATGCCTTGTCCTCTAAGCTTAACATCTGGATTGCAAGAAGTGCTGCATTTGCCGCGCCGTTTACTGCAACTGTTGCAACAGGTATACCTGTTGGCATTTGAACTGTTGCGAGGAGTGCATCCATACCTCCTAAATTGCCTGAACAAACAGGAATTCCAATAACAGGAATTGTGGTGTTTGCGGCAATAGCACCTGCAAGATGAGCTGCCATACCAGCCGCCGCAATAATAGCGCCAAATCCGTTAGCTCTGGCATTTTTGCTAAACTCTGCAGATTCTGCAGGGGTACGATGAGCTGAGAACACGTGAACCTCAAAAGGAACGTCAAATTCTTTTAAGACTTTAACACCCTTTTCAACAATAGGCAAATCACTGTCACTGCCCATAATAATAGCAACCTTTTTCATACACTACCTCCTAAAAATAAATAAGGCAATCCCATCCCTACATTTAGGATTGGACTGCCCAGACGGTCGACATTCTACGGTATTTTTGCTTCCATGTGGTTATCCACTTTCCCGTCAGTCACAAAAACCCTAAATTATATAAAATATAAATATATTTATATTTTAACATAACAGTGTAAAAAGTCAAGAAAAAATGAAGTTGCAAAATAAACAAGACATATACCATATTACGCTAATTTATCTGTATAAAAAAACGATGTTTTTCATATGTTTAAATAAATAGAAACAAACCCTTGCATATACAAGGGTTTGTTTCTATTATCCTTTTGCTTTAATTTGATTTATAAATTCAATTTGTTTCGCTGTTAATGTGAAATAATGCCATTTTTTATCATCATTGTTTCGCCAATCCATATAAAAGGTGCCAATTCCGTTTTTTGTATCAATTGCAAGGTTACCACTAGCGATAAAGCCATTACAGTCATAACCATTATAAGACAATACTATATCGTACAGTGGGGTTATATTAGAATACGAATGGTTTCTAAAATCAATGTTATTGAACTGTGTTATAAATTGTTTTTTTAAATCATCAGAAATGGTTATGGTTTCTGATTTTGCAGAAGAAATATCTTTTATTTTAGAACAATCAAAAACTTCATATTGGTACGGCTTTGTTTCATCAATTTGTATTGTTCTGCTATAACCAACCGGATAAACATGTTTCATAATCATTAACACATTTTCTTTCAAAAAAAGATATCGGGTATAAACATTATCATTGGTGTTTTTGTCGTAACCATAAAGAGAACAAAAAACAGCAAAATCACTGTCATTTAAACTTAACCGAGGAGCCATAGCACCAATAATTAAATATTCAGCTACTTCAGCTTCTCCTTCTTTGTAACAAAGCTCATAAAATTCATCCTCACTCATTTTAAGCTCAAACTCAATGTATTGTTCTAATGTCGCACCATTTAAGTACGCTATATTGCGGTAATTCTCCACAACTTCTTTGCTATATTCTGCAATTTCATCTTTATCGAAATAAAACTTGCATTTTTCTGCAACATTAGCAATAAATTTTTTGTTAGCTTCCGCTTCACTACTTCGCGTTTTTTGGAATAACAGGCGATATTCACAATAATCCTCAAATTCTTGGGCGTTGTCTACATTATAATAGGAAAGTATGTATGGGTCATCTGCTGTATATGTAGTAAAATAATTAATTGATTTTACCGTTATATTATATTTCAGAATATCGCCTTTCTTATATTTATCAGTATCAACTGGAGATTTAATTTCACATGCAAAAGGCGTGTTTATCACTTTTCCTATAACGGCATTTTCAAAATCAACACTATATTTCCCCGCACCCACCAAAAGACTCTCGTTTTCGGTATTTGCAACAACTTCATCTTGATAATAAACAATGTAATCAACTACTATCGCGTCACCTTTTTGAATAATAGAGCGATCCGTAACCTGTACCATTTTCTCGTGAGATGCGAGAACCCCTTTTATATAGTCCTGTAATTCCTCATTTTCAATTATCTGACTATTATATTCATATAATTCATCAATAGATTCGCTTTCATAAAGACGAGTTATCTTTGAATTTTTAATACCGTTTTCATCAAGTATTGCCTTTACCACTGTGTTTAATGGTAAACTTTCATTATTATCACAACCACAAACAGTCATTATATAAGCGAAAATTAAAAAAACTGTAAATATTCTAATTTTAATTTTTTTCATAACTATCTTACACAACCTTTAAGTATAGCCACACCGTGCATGCTGTAACATTAAATATAATCAGGCACCTAGTATAATACAATTTGGAAAACGATTTTTAAATTCGAAACTTTTACAAAAACTCCCAAATCGACTGTATCATCCTTTGCTCCAGAACGATGTATTCCAGCAACATAAGGAGCCCCGTTGACTATCATATATACAACACCTCCACTATCGCCACCGTCAGAATGATAACTTGCTCGCACACAGTCTTTTACAGTAATTCCATCGGCTCTACTGTTATGGCTAGTAGAGGTAATCGTACCACTTGTCAAGCCAGTTTTTCTACCTGATTTATACACAGTTTTTCCCGTTGTAAAGGAATTAATATATGCGCCAGACGTTAATGTTAAGCTACTATTTGCTACTGTGTTTGAAAGGCTATCAGAAGTGTTTGTTACATATACAAATGCACCATCAACTGTGCCATTATTGGTTAAAGACCACGCAAAAATATATCCTGTATATACGCCTGCACTATTATACACATTTTGACCAAGTCCGTTGCCATGTCCTGCCGTCATAAAACCATTAATATAGCTTCCAGTTGAAGTTAGTTTACGGCATCTAAAACCTATAGAATACCCTTTACCATCGTCAATAGTAATTGGCGCACCTGCGTTAAGCGCAACTTGATTTTCATATTGAGATGCATTTTGAAAAACAACTGCTTCCGAGGCAGAAATATATTGTTTGAATAAATCGATTTTATTTGAATCGCAATTCAAAATCTCAACAAAAACCTTATTGTGTTGCTCATATATCCCAACTCCAACCATTGAATTTATTAACTCGAACAACTCAGTATTTTCTGTGGTTATATCCCAAAAACTGCTAATATATTCTTTTAACGATTCTAATTCTGATAAAGAATATTCGCACTTTTGGTAAATAGTACTTCCTCCGTTCAGTATATTTTCCACAATACCCCTTGTTTCCTTTGATATATCTTGCTTTAACCAGACAACAAGTTCTTTGTTATCATTAATATATGAGCCACCGTAACAATTTGATAAAGCTTCATTATCTTTTATCGCACTTCTTAAGTATACACTTTGAGCATAAGATGTATCCTCGGCTTGAGACTCAGAATATAAGGATGAATTAATTGAGTGGGATGTTACAATTGCTTTTAGTTTTTCTCCACCACTTATTGCTGTTTTTTGCAACGCTAGCGTATCTATGGAAAAAATTGATAAAAATAACGACATTATAACTGTTAACGATATGATAAACCTTAATTTTTTCATAAATAATATCCTTTCCTTTAAAAATAAAATACACATTGAACTTTATTTCAAAACAGTTCAATGTGCCCTAAAAAATATATAAAATTATAATGCGAAGTATATTTTGTATTATAATTAAGAAACACGCAGGTGCCACAAAGAA
>JAZNBQ010000041.1:0-11224 GCA_045587065.1 Acutalibacteraceae bacterium
CAAAAATCTGTGAACCGATATGGCAATGAATTCCTACGAGTTCAACATTTTCAAGGGTTATAGTTTTTTTAACCGCCTCATAGGCTTCTCCGTTTTCAAGGGCAAAACCGAATTTGCAATCAATTTGACCTGTTTTGATAAAGTCGTGAGTATGGGCATCAATACCGGGCTTAATTCTGAAAAGTATTTGCGCTTTTATTCCCTTTTTCTTTGCAATTCGGTCAATAGTTTCAAGTTCGTAAATATTGTCGGCTACTATTCTTCCGATTTTTGAATCAAGTGCATACTCTATTTCGTTTTCTGTTTTATTATTGCCGTGGAAATAGATTTTTTCTGAAGGGAAACCTGCGGCAAGGGCGGTATAAAGTTCTCCTCCTGACACAACGTCGGTACCAAGACCCTCACTATTTACCAGGCGATACATTTCTTTACAAGAAAAGGCTTTACTTGCATAAAGAACAAGAGCATTACCATTATAATACTCGTCAAATGCTTCTTTGAAATTTTTACAGTTATTTCTAATATCATTTTCATCAAAAACGTAAAGGGGTGTACCAAACTCTTTTGCAAGTTCTACTGTGTCGGCGCCGCCAAGACAGAGATGTCCCTTACTGTTTACTGAATAACTATCTGTTAACAATTATAAGCTCCTATCTATAATTTCTTTAATCTTTTCCACACCTTGTCCTGTTTGTGAGGAAAAAGGTATAATCTCTACATTTTCACCATATTTTCCAAGTTCTTTTTTTACGAGTTCCATACGAGAAGCATATTCCGTTTTATTTAATTTGTCGGATTTTGTAAGAACTACGCTATATTTTATACCCATACTGTAAAGGAAGTCAAGCATAGACATATCAAAATCTGTTACAGGGTGTCTCATATCAACAAGAGAAAACACGTGCTTTATATTTCTCCCTGATTTAAAATAGCCTTCCATTAAATCAGACCACCTTGTGCGCTCGGCAAAAGGCACTTTTGCATAGCCGTAGCCAGGCAGGTCAACAATATGAATATTATCTGCTCTGTAGAAATTTACTGTAACCGTTTTTCCGGGCTTTCCGCTTACTCGCGCAAGAGATTTACGGTTTGTCAGTTTATTTATAAGAGAAGATTTTCCCACGTTTGAACGACCCGAAAAGCAAAACTCCGGAAGGTCCGATACTTCCAGCTGAGCTGCCGTTCCATAGGCTTTTTCAAAAAAAGCGTTGTTATAATTCATAATACACCTACTGACTTATTGTGTTTACAGGCTTTGAATAGTCCTTCATTACAGGATTATAATCCTGTTTTGTATTTTTTGAATCTTCTTTTACAAGGGCTTTTTCCATTATATCTTCTACCCTCTCCACAGGAATAAATTTCAGATTATCTAAAACCTCTTTATCAAGTTCTGCAAGGTCAGGCTCATTGGATTTTGGTATAAATACTGTTTTTACACCGCCGCGATATGCTGCCATACTCTTTTCTTTAAGACCGCCGATAGCAAGTACTCTGCCCTTTATTGTAACCTCTCCTGTCATAGCAACGTCTCTTTTAACAGGACAATTCGTCAGGGCTGATACAAGGGCAGTGGTAATGGTTACACCGGCACTGGGGCCGTCCTTTTTAACCGCAGACTCGGTAGCGTGAATGTGAATGTCTTTTGTCTTATAAAAGTCCGACGGAATATTATACTTTTCCGCATTGGCTCTTACATAAGAAACTGCCGCCTTTGCAGATTCCTGCATAACGTCGCCTAATGAGCCAGTAAGCTCCAGTTTTCCGCTTCCTTCAAGAATTGATACTTCAAGCTGCATTATCTCTCCGCCAACACTTGTCCAAGCAAGGCCGTTAATAATGCCCACCTCGTCTGTTTTAAGAATTTCCTCAGGTAAATAACGCTTTTTGCCAAGCATCTCGGTAACGATAGTTTCATTTACCTCTACTTGCTTTTTCTTGCCTGTGGCAATTATTTTTGCAGATTTTCTACAAAGGTTTGCAAGTTCGCGCTCTAATTTTCTAACCCCTGATTCTCTTGTATAAAAATCAATAAGGCTATAGATTGCACCGTCGGTTATTCTTATTTTTCTTCCATCAAGGCCGTGATTTTTTATCTGCTTTTTAGCAAGATGCTCTTTTGCTATATGGAACTTTTCCTGCCTTGTATAGCTTGAAAGTTCAATTACTTCCATTCTGTCCAGAAGTGGCTCCGGAATGGTTGCAGACGTGTTTGCGGTGGTTATAAACATTACCTTACTTAAATCATAAGGCATATCAATATAATGGTCTGTAAAGGTATGGTTTTGTTCAGGGTCTAACACTTCTAAAAGTGCGGAGGATGGGTCTCCTTTATAATCGGCAGACAACTTGTCAATTTCATCAAGAAGAATAAGGGGGTTATCGCTCCCTGCTTCCTTTACGGCACTCATAATTTTACCTGTCATAGCGCCGATATAGGTTTTTCTGTGGCCTCTTATTTCTGCCTCGTCTTTTACGCCACCTAGAGAAATTCGCACATAATTTCTGCCTGTGCACTGGGCTATAGTTTTGGCTATAGAGGTTTTGCCTACACCGGGAGGACCAACAAGGCAAAGAATTTGTCCTTTAATATCAGGGTTTAAAGAGTAAACCGAAAGGGCTTCGATTATACGTTCTTTAACCTTTTTCATACCGTAAAAGTCTTTATCTAAAATACGCTCTGCCTTTAATATATCGGTTTCAATATTGGTAAGCTTTCCCCAAGGAAGTTCAAGACAGGTATCAAGATAACCTCTGACAACCGTACCCTCATGGGAACCACTAGGCATTTTCTGAAGCTTTGCAACCTCTTTATTAAGGCGTTCTTTTACCTTTTCGTTGGCTGCAAGTTTACTGATTTTCGAATAATATTCATCAACTTCATCTTCGTCGGTATCGCCGTAAAGCTCATAATTTATTGCTTTAATCTGTTCCTTTAGGTAATATTCTTTTTGATTTTCATCAATCTGACTTTTTACCTTCTCACCGATTTTTTTATCTATATTTAAAATTTCTCGTTCCTTGCCTAAAAGTTCTACAATAAGTTTTCCTCTTGTTACAGGGTTTAATTGCTCTAATATATACTGTTTATCATCTACAGGAACGGGTATATTAAAAGCAATAAAATCCGATAAGAAATTAATGTCGTCACTTTCGGCAACTGTAAGTGGTATATCTTTTGCAAGTTTAATGCCGCTTTCGGCATAAGCCTCAAACTCTGCGCGAATCTTACGAGCAAGAGTTTCCACGTAAACCTTGCGATTTTTAATAGGTGCATCTTCACATTTTTCTATAGTTGCTACAGGGAAACTACCCTCTTCGTCAAGCTCTGTATGACGCGCTCTGTATTTTCCTTCTACCAAAACTCTTACTGTTTCGTCAGGCATACGAAGAATCTGACGAATATGGGCAACACACCCCATACTGTAAAGTCCTGCCTCGTCAGGCTCTTCATCAAAAAGGTTTTTCTGCGCTACCAAATATATTTTCTGACCGCTTTCCATAGCGGCGTTAAGAGCTTTAACCGACTTTTTTCTGCCTACGTCAAAATGGAGCAAAACCCCAGGAAAACACACAAGTCCTCTAAGGGCTAACAAAGGCATTTTTACTGTACTGTTAATGGTTTCTGTCATAGTTTTCTCCAAGTAGATATAATATTTTAATATTATACTACAAAAATTTTAACTAATCAACTAGAAAATTTTGTTGTATTAATGAAGAAAAGTTGGTATAATATTTTTATAGAAAGGGTGAGTTTATTTATGTTTAAAAAATATGTTTTACCTGCTATTATCACTGCTTTGGCAGCGGCAGTAAACTATTATCTTACACTACCTGCTATGAACATTAAGTCAGGCGGTTTTTGGTCCTTTATTTTATTCATTGCCGTGGTCTACATTGTTCTTGTGCTTCTTTTTACCGGCAAGGCAAAACTTTCCAACCTATTGCACGGTGTAAATCCTGTTGAGCCTAAGAAAATAAAGTTTAGAAAAATTACAAAAAAATCGGTTAAAAATTCCATTATTGTGGTTTGTGCAGTTGCGGCATTGGCTGTAGGCTATATTTTTGTTTCATCCTCAAGAATGTTTAACGCATCTAAATATCAAAAAATGCTCACTGTTACCGAATCTAACTTTAACACAGATATAGCTGAAATTCCTTTATCACAGATTCCTGTTGTTGACCGCGATACCGCAACACGCCTTGGAAGCAGAAAAATCGGCGAGGTTGTTGAGCTTGTTTCTCAGTTTAACGTTTCTTCTTACTACACACAGATTAACTATCACAACGAGCCTGTAAGAGTTTCTCCTCTTGAATATGCCGACATAATAAAATGGTTTACCAACAAAAACGACGGCATTCCTTATTACGTTAAGATTGATATGGCATCTCAGAACACCGACCTTGTTGAGTTAAAAGATGGTATGAAATACTCTCCAAGCGAGGTATTTGGCCGTGACCTTATGAGACACGTTCGTTTTGCATACCCAACAAAAATGTTTGATTCTACATCCTTTGAAATTGATGAAAATGGTCATCCTTATTGGATTATTTCCTGCTATGATTTCACTATTGGTTTTTTAGGCGGTTATGATATTTCAGGCATTATAACTGTAGATGCAGTTACAGGCGAAATGGTTTATTATGATTCAAAAAGCGTTCCACAATGGATTGACTGTGTATATAATGCAGACGTTGTTTTAAGGCAGGCAGATTACTGGGGTGCTTACGTTAACGGTTTCTGGAACTCTCTCATTTCACAGAAAAACGTTGTAAAAACAACCGCAGGTTACAACTATCTTGCTATTAATGATGATATTTGGGCATACACAGGTATTACCTCGGTTGTAGCAGATGAATCTAACATTGGCTTTATTCTTGTAAACTTAAGAACAAAAGAGGCTAAAACTTATTCTATAAACGGTGCTGAAGAATATTCTGCTATGAGCTCTGCAGAGGGCAAAATTCAGGAAAAAGGCTACACGGCAACCTTCCCTATTCTTGTTAACATTGCAGACACGCCATCATATTTTATTAGCCTTAAAGACAGTGCCGGACTTGTTAAATCTTACTCCTTTGTTTCGGTTGCCAACTATCAGATTGTAGGCGTTGCAGACACGGTTGCAGGTGCCGAGACAGAGTACAGAAGACTTCTTAAAGAATCAGGAAAGTTAAATGTAGAAAGCACAGGCTCCCAAGAGCCACAAACTGTAACAGGCAATATTACTGCTATTTCTACTGCAGTAGTTGGTGGCAACTCCGCTTACTACATTAAGATAACAGGTTCTGATAAAATCTTTATTGCTCCTGTTTCCATAAATGACGAACTACCATTTATGGAAGTTGGAAAAGAGGTTACCATTACCTATACTGAAAACACTACAGGAATTACAGTTAACGAGATTAAATAAAACAAAAAGTGCTATGACCGCTTGGGTCATAGCACTTTTTTATTACTGAGAATTATTTGAACCTATTGTTATATTTGCTGAATAATATTTTCCCGAACGATAGATTTTAAAGGCTACTATTTCTTTTGGTTTACAAGAAGAAATAGCATCTTCAAGCTTGGTATAATCAGTAATTTCAACACCATTAAATTCCGTTATAATGTCTCCTCTTCTGATTCCTGCTAAATTGGCCGGTCCTCCACTTGTAACGCTGAGCACTACCGCGCCTGATGGATATCCGTGTCTTTTAAGGGTTTCGGCATCGTAAGTTTCGCTAATGGTAATGCCTATATATGGGTCTGGGTCATATTCTTTTGCGATTATTTTATCACATATTTCTTTAACCTTGTTTGTTGGTATTGAAAAGCCCATTCCCTCAAAGCTTTCAGAAACGATTTTGCTTGAATTTACTCCAACCAGCTCTCCCTTAATATTAACCAATGCACCACCTGAATTTCCCGGATTAATTGCCGCATCGGTTTGAATAAGCTCTACTGCCGCAGAAGAACTGGTGTCTGCTATAATTCGGTTGAGTCCGCTTATTACACCATAGGTTACAGAACCCATAAATTCAAGTCCACCGGGATTTCCTATTGCAATAACAAACTGTCCTACCTTTAGTTTTGAGGAATCTGCAAAGGTGACAGGTGTAAGGCCTTTTGCGTCGATTTTAATAACTGCAAGGTCGTGGGAAATGTTGTAACCTACAACAGTTGCTTTATAGCCCTCTTCCCTGTTGCTTTCAAGGAAAACGCTGACCTCCGGAGAACTGCCTGAATATTCAACTGCTTCGGCTATTACGTGATAGTTTGTAATAATATATCCGTCTGAGGTATAAATGACACCTGAGCCTTCACCGGAAGACTCACTTGTGCCTCCGAAAAAGTTGTTAACCGCCACGGTTGTTTTGATTCCTACTACGCTTGGGGTTACCTTTTGAGCAACCGCTTCAACTACGGTAGCATCAACATTTTGAACATTTATATCTACCTTATTTTCATTAGTAACAAGAGATGGTGTGGAAGATGTAACCTCATTATTTGTTACTTTGTTTTTAAAGGTATCAACAGTTATAAAACTTCCTATTCCAATAACTGAACCTACTATCGCAGCCACTACTACACTGGCAACGAGGGCCGACAGAGTGAATTTTTTCTCCGATTTGTTTTTAGGTTTTTTGGGAGTGAAATTATTAGTGGAATTTTCTCCATAACTGCCTGTTGGAATAAACTGAGGTTTAATGTCTTCCAGTTTTTCTTCCTTTTCCTCATTTAAGATAGTATCTTCCAGAATTTCGGCAGCGGTAGGCTCATAAGCATTTTCTGCTTTTTTGTTGTCTGAGCTCTCAAAACCAAATAATTCACCTTTATTTTCATTATTTTCCATAAACTTTTACTCCTCATAGCACTTATATGCTTTTATTATAATATAACCTCACTGTCAGTTTATGTCAATTTTATGAACTAACAATTAATAATTTATCACAAAAGAGTAAAAGTTTCAATTAGTTTAGTGATTTTTATCTATTCTGGTTCTTACGAAAAGTTTTATTGCTTCTTTAAGTTTGAAAGGTACTATCGGGTAAAGATAGCATCTGCCTGAGAAGGTCTTGGAGAAAAGTTTTGCAATTATAAAGAATATTGCCGAGCCTAGTAGTCCCCAAAGTCCGAAAATTTGAGTGGAAATAAGCATAACTATTCTTTCGTACTTCATAGCGTAACCCATTTCAAAACTGGGTTGTGCGTAACTTGCAATTGCCACAAAAGCCATAAGAAGTATTGTTTCCAAAATAAACCAACCTGCGCTAATGGCAAACTCTGAAAGCAGCAGTCCTCCTACAATTCCAAGGGAACTTGATAATGCATCAGGCGTATTAATAGATGCCAGTCTCAGTCCGTCAATTAAAAACTCCAAAATTAAAAATTGTGCTATTATGGGAATATTTACAGGCTCGTCAATTCTTAAAAAGCCAAGCCAAGGCGGCAAAACGTTAGGGTTATTGGAAATATACAGAAAAAGCGGTGTTGCAAAGACTGTAAGAATAGAAACAAGAATTCTAAGGATTCTCGTGTAACTTCCTGTAATGGCAGGAAAATAATAATCGTCGGTCTCTTTAAAAAAGTCAAAAAAAGAAACAGGAAAAATCATAACCATTGGAGAATTGTCCATTACAAGAACAATTTTTCCTTCTAAAATACAAGCTGCCGCAAAGTCAGGGCGCTCTGTAAATTTAATTCTGGGGTATGGGTTTAACACGTTTGTATTAAGAAGAACCTCAGAAAGAGCTTGTTGAGTCATTGAAAGTCCGCTGACTTTAATGCTTTTAAGTTTATCTCTGAGTTTTTCTATTAATTTTTTGTCCACCGAACCATCAATATAGCTAATAGCAACGTCTACCTTTGAGCCTGTGCCTACTTGATAATATTCCATACGAAGTCTGGTGTCTCGGATTCTTCTGCGTATCATTGCAGTATTAAATATCAATGTTTCCACAAAGCCGTCGCGAGAACCTCTGAGACTTTTGTCTTTATCCGGCTCTTTAATACCTCTTACAGGATAGGTTCTGGTATCAATTCCAAGGCCTCCCTCTATGCCGTCAATGATAAGAAGCGCCACGCCGGAAAGTACCGCGGTTTGCGCTTTTTTTTCGTCTTCAAACCATTCTACCTCCACATAAGGCATATGGTCGAGAGAAAAGTCTTTCATTGTTTTAAAACTTTCCAGTTCCTCAGGCTTTATTTTAAATAGAAATTCAAGTATTTTTTCGTATACTTCGTCCTTGATAAATCCGTCCACAAAATAAAGAACACCTCTGCGCTGGGCGATTTTTAAAACACGTTTTACTATATCAAAACTTTTTTCCGGTTGTAAATCTTTATCTATAATTTCCTCATTTTTTCTAACGTCTCTAAACATAAAAAAACAGTCCTTTCAAGGCTATTATTTCCTTGAAAGGACTAATTTATTAACTGTTTTGTTTTATAAATGCGGTTAATGTGTTTTGCATGAGAGTTGCTATTGTCATTGGTCCTACGCCTCCAGGAACAGGAGTTATGTAGGAAGCTTTTTCACTTACCTCGTCAAACTTCACATCTCCGCAAAGCTTACCGTTTTCAAGTCGGTTGATTCCTACGTCGATAACAACTGCGCCCTCTTTTACCATATCTGCAGTAATAAAGTTTGCTCTGCCTACGGCGGCTACCAAAATGTCTGCAGTAAGACAAACCTCTTTTAAGTTTTTGGTCTTGGAATGGCAAATTGTAACAGTTCCGTTTTTATGAAGCAGAAGCATACTCATAGGCTTACCTACAATATTGGACCTGCCTACTACAACACAGGTTTTTCCTGTAATGTCTATGTTTTCAAAAGCCAACATTTCCATAATTCCTGCAGGGGTACAAGGAAGAAAATCATAATCCCCTGTCATTATTTTGCCTACGTTTTGCGGATGAAATGCATCTACGTCTTTTTCAGGCAAAATAGCATTTATTACAAGCTGCTCGTCAAGATGTTTTGGAAGGGGCAACTGACACAAAATACCATTTATTTCTTTTTTGTTATTCAATTCATTAATTAAGTCTAAGAGTTCCTCATTAGTTGTTGTTTCAGGTAGAGCATACTCCTCTGAAATCATACCAATTTGCTCACATGCCTTCTTTTTATTTGCTACATAAACCTTGGATGCAGGGTCTTCGCCTACTATGATAACAGCAAGACCCGGCACCTTTCCTTCTTTAGAAAGAGCCTTTACGTTATCTGCTATTCTCTGCTTTACCGCAGCAGAAATAACCTTTCCATCAATAATTTTTGCCATTTTTATTCCTCGCTTAACTCAGTTTTTTCTAATTTTATTTCTTCTTCAAACATTGAAACATAATCGTGTTCTTTTAACTTTGTTTTCATTTTGTTTTTTATTACTACAAGAGTTATTGCAGCGCCAATACAAATAACAAAGGAAAGAAGGCTTGACACTCTGAAGCTTCCAAGCATCAGACTATCGGTACGAAGAAGTTCTATAAAACCTCTCTCAAAGCCATACCACACACAATACAGAAGGGTTATTTCTCCGCTGAATTTTCTTTTTTTACTCAAAACGTGTAAAACAAAAAATCCTATCAGACACCAAACAGACTCATAAAGGAAACAAGGATGAACCAGACCTTCACCCATTTCTGTTAAAATTTTATTGCTGGTCATTCCCCAAAAACTACTGCCTGTAAAGGTTCCGTATGCCTCTTGGTTAAAGAAATTACCCCATCTTCCAATGCCTTGTCCAATAAGGAAGCCTAAAACCGCCAAATCGAACATATCAAGAATTTTTACCTTTTTGATTTTACACATAACAAAGCCTGTAACAAGTGCGCCGATTACTCCGCCGTAAATGGCAAGTCCTGAAAAACCTGCACCGTCAAAGCCAAAGAACTCTTTAAAACTTCCTAGTTTTTCTCCATCAAAAAGGACGTAATAAGTACGTGCACCTAAAATGGCACATGGGGTTGCAACAAGGATTATATCAAGCATTTTATCTATGTCTATATTAAAACGAGGGGCATTTTTATAACCATAAATAATTGCCAATAAAAAGCCAAAAGCAATTATAATTCCATACCAATAAACATCCCAACCCTTGCCGATAGGTATGGAAAAAGCTATGGGATTCAGGTTTAAATTAATTCCAAAAATTGTAATATTGTACATTATTTTCTCCCCTCTTTTAATCTTTAGGTAAAATTACAGAAAGTACTGATGATTCTTCTTTCAGTCCTTTAAGTCTTGATAAAATGTCATCGGTTGTTATGGTTTTAAGCGTGTCTGACATATCAAAGATAGTTCCACCGTTTATAGCGCAATCTACCATTCCCATTACAATGCTTTCGTTACTGTCAAACTGTCTTATCGCCTCTCCGTAAGCCGATAGTTTTACAGCCTCAAACAGACCTTCGTCTATACCTTCCGCTAAAATTCTTTCTATTTCTTTTAAAATTTTTTCCTTTACCTTTTCAGGTTCTTTACTTTCTCCGTCGAACATTATACAGGAGTAGCCGTTTCCCACAAAATATTCCCCTGAAAATTCGTCGTTAATAAGCCCTTCATTAGTAAGTTTGCTGTACAGGGGTGAGGCTTCTCCGCAAAGAATTTCTATAAGAATATCTGCTACTATTTTTTCTTTTATTGTGGCTTTTTTATCTTGCAGAATTTCTTTAAAACCAAAGCAAAACAGAGGATTTGCCACCTGTAATTTTTGAGAGATATAATTTTCTTTTATCTCTTGGGTTTCTAAGAATTCTCCCCTTTTTATCCGGGCTTTTTCGTTCTTTGTAACCCTTTGCTCAGCCATTTGTAAAACCTTATTTGCGTCTACGTTTCCTGCTACGCAAAGAAACATATTAGAGGGATTATAAAAGGTATTATAACACCGATAAAGTAGTTTGTCGTCTATCTTGGCGATAGAATCTACCGTACCTGCAATATCTATTTTAACAGGATGATTTTCGTACATACACCCCAACATATTAAAGAGCACGCGCCAATTAGGGTTATCAAGATACATTTTAATTTCTTGTCCAATTATTCCTTGCTCTTTTTTTACCGTTTTTTCTGTAAAATAAGGCGACTGAACAAAGGAAAGCAAAATGTCAAGATTTTCATAAAAATTATTGGTACAAGAAAAGAGATAACAGGTCTTATCAAAGGATGTATAGGCATTTGCATAGGCTCCTGTTGCCGCAAATTTTGTAAAGGCATCGCCGTCTTCACTTTCAAAAAGCTTATGC
>JAZNBQ010000042.1:0-11648 GCA_045587065.1 Acutalibacteraceae bacterium
GATGCCTTGTAATCCGAATATTGGTGGTTCTTCGAAAGGACATTTGGTGAGAGAAATTGATGCCCTTGGCGGAGAAATGGGGGTAGCGGCAGATAAAACGATGCTTCAAAGTCGTATGCTAAACCTTGGCAAAGGACCTGCGGTTCATTCTCTCAGAGCCCAGATAGACAGAAGAGCATATTCTGCTTTTATGAAGCAAACTGTAGAAAAACAAGAAAATCTCATAATGAAACAAGCAGAGGTGGTAGACCTTTTCAAGAGTGAGGACGGTTGGCACTGTATTACTCGTATGGGGGCAGACTACACCTGTAAAACAGTAATTTTGGCAACAGGCACTTTCCTTGCAGGAAAAATCTTTGTGGGAGAGGTTAACTTTAGCGGCGGACCTGACGGAATGTTTGCAGCAGAAGGTCTTTCCGACGCCCTTGTAAAGCTTGGAGTTCCTTTGAGAAGATTTAAAACAGGAACCCCTGCCAGAGTTTTAAGAAGCAGCATAGATTTTGGTGAGCTTGAGGAACAAAAAGGAGACGAAAGGGTAATTCCTTTCAGTTATCGTACCAAAGAGGTTAAGGAAAACTCGGTTATTTGTCATATAAGCTATACCAACGATAAAACAAAAGAGATTATTTTAAAAAATCTGCACCGTTCGCCCCTTTACGCAGGAGATATACAGGGTGTAGGCCCCAGATATTGCCCTTCTATCGAGGACAAAATCGTTCGTTTTGCCGACAAGAAAAGGCATCAACTTTTCATAGAACCTTGCGGTGCTGATACCGAGGAAATGTATCTTCAGGGAATGTCATCCTCTCTTCCTGAAGAGGTTCAAATTGAAATTTATCACTCTATTAAGGGACTTGAAAAGGCAGAAATTATGCGTAATGCCTACGCTATAGAGTATGACTGTATAGACCCTATTTCACTGGAGGCATCGTTAGAATTCAAGGAGTTTTCAGGTCTTTTCGGCGCAGGACAGTTTAACGGCTCGTCAGGTTACGAGGAAGCGGCGGCACAAGGTCTGGTTGCAGGTGTAAACGCCGTTCGCAAAATTCAGGGCAAGGAGCCATTGGTGCTTTCTCGTTCATCTTCCTATATAGGAACCCTTATAGACGACCTTATAACAAAGGGGTGTTCCGACCCTTATAGAATGATGACTTCCCGTTCAGAGTACAGACTTCTTCTTCGTCAGGACAATGCTGACGAAAGACTGACACCTACAGGTTACGAAATCGGTCTTATAAAAGAAGAAGAGTATAAGGATTTTTTAAAGAGAAAAGAGCAAAAAGAACAGGAAATCAAAAGACTGTATGCCCTTTCAGTTCCGCCTTCAAAAGAGGTTAACGATATTTTGGAAAGACTGGGAACAACTCCGCTTTCAACAGGAATTAAAATGGCAGAGCTTGTTAAAAGACCTGAGGTTTCCTACTTTGATTTAGCCCCTGTAGACAAAAACCGACCTGAACTTGACTATGAACTCGCCCTGAAGGTAGAAACCGAGATTAAATACGAGGGCTATATATCAAGACAACAGTCACAGGTGGACGAAATGCTTCGCCTTGAAAACAAACTCTTGCCACAGGACATAGATTACACCAAGATAGACGGATTAAGACTGGAGGCAAGAGAAAAACTTAATCTTGTACGCCCTAAAAACATAGGACAGGCTTCCAGAATATCAGGAGTAAGCCCGTCAGACGTATCGGTGCTTCTCATAAAGCTTGCCGAAACAGGAGGAGAAGTAAAGTGAGTTACCCATTCCATTTAATGTTGCCCACTTTGGAAAAAGAGGGAATCCCCTGTGACAAAGAGGCGTTGGACCGTCTTACAGTCTATGGAGACTTGCTAAGAGAGTGGAACGAAAAAATAAATCTTACCGCCATTACCGACCCTGAGGGAATTGTTTTAAAGCATTTTCTTGACTGTGCGCTTCTTTTAAAGCACGTGGATTTAAAAAAGGGAGCAAAGGTTGTAGACGTAGGAACAGGAGCAGGCTTTCCGGGAATGGTTTTAAAGATTTTAAGACCTGACATAGACCTTACTTTAATGGACGGACTAAATAAACGTCTTGTCTTTTTAAAGGAGGTTTTGGAAAAATTAGGGTTAGAAGCAAAAACCGTGCACCTAAGAGCCGAAGAAGCAGGACAAAAAAAGGAGTTCAGAGAGCAGTATGACTTGGCAACTGCAAGAGCGGTGGCAAAGCTAAATCTGCTTTACGAATATTGTCTACCTCTTTGTAAGGTGGGGGGAGTTTTCTGCTCTATGAAAGGCCCCACAGCAACCGATGAAATAAAAGAGAGCACAAAGGCGGCAGGAATTCTTGGTGGAGCAAAAGCAGAGATTTTTTATGAAACTCTCACAGGCCAGGAGCAAAGAGCCTTTGTAATTACAAAAAAGATATCGCAAACTTCCCCAAAATACCCAAGACCATCTGCAAAAATAGCAAAACAACCCCTTTAATTCGGGTTGTTTTGTTTTTTTCTATCGAAAAAACACGACAAGTTTTCCTTTATATAAAGGCCGGTCCCTTGTATAATAAAGGCGAAGAGAGGGATGACCATGAATGACGGAAAGCTTTTAAGGTTAAGGGTGGACGATATATTTCCAAGTGATGAAAACCCAAGAAAAAATTTCGAGCCTTACGAGCTTGAGCGTCTTGCCGAGAGCATAAATGCAAGCGGTATAATTCAACCCTTGTTGGTGCGAGTTGGCGCAAACGGAAAATACGAGCTTATTGCAGGAGAAAGAAGACTAAGAGCTGCGAAACTTCTGGGTCTTAAAAAGGTCCCCTGTATACTAAAACAAACCGACAGTTTAACGGCGGCGTATTTAACCATCATAGAAAATCTTCAAAGAAGCGATTTAAGTATATTCGAAGAGGCGCAGGGCATAAGCCGACTTATAACCGTTTACGGACTTACCCAGTGCGAAGTGGCAGAAAAGCTTGGAATTGCACAGTCAACCCTTTCTAACAAACTAAGGCTTTTAAGATTAGACCCAAAAATCAGAGAAAGAATAGAGGCGGCGCGTCTTACCGAACGCCATGCAAGAGCGCTGCTAAGACTTCCCGAAGAGGAGCGAAACGATGCTCTTAACGTTATTATTGCAAGGCAACTTACCTTGACCGAAGCGGAAGAGTATATAGAAAAGCGCCTTAATCCCCAACAACCCAAGCCTGAACCTGTAAGAAAAAAGGCAATAGGAGACGTAAGGCTTTTTGCCAACAGTCTTACAAAAATTGTTGAAACCATGCGCAGCAGCGGCGTAAATGCGGTTACCGAGCAAAAGGAAACCGACGCCTTTATTGAGTATAAGGTGCTCATTACAAAATAGCCCCCCTTTTATGACCTTGTCATATTTTTTTAAAAAGCGTAAGGACTCTGGAGAAATTCGGAGTCCTTATGCTTTTAAAATAGTAGTGGAAAAATTAAAACCTTTGTGATATAATTACTATGTTGAATTATGTCTTTAAGGAGATTTGTTATGAAAAAAGACGTTGTTATCATCGGAGCAGGTCCTGCAGGAATTTTTACTGCAATTGAAATGATAAAAAAAGGCAGCAAAAAGAGTATTGTTATAGTAGAAAAGGGCGCACCAATAGAAAAACGCTCTTGCCCAAAAACTAAAACTCAACAGTGTGTAAACTGTCAGCCTTATTGCCATATTACCACAGGCTTTTCCGGCGCAGGCGCATTTTCAGACGGTAAACTTTCCCTTTCTTACGAGGTGGGCGGAGATTTACCATCTCTTATCGGCCCTGATAAAGCACAGGAAACCATTGAATATACAGATAAAATCTATCTTGATTTCGGTGCCGACGAGCATATCGAGGGTATTGGAAACGAGGAAGAGGTTAAAGAAATCAGAAAAAGCGCAATTAAAGCAGGCTTAAAACTGGTGGACTGTCCTATTCGTCATTTAGGTACCGAAAAGGCACAAGACATTTACCTTTCTTTAGAAAACTATCTCCGTGATAACGGAGTAGAGTTAATGTTCGGCTACGAGTGTCAGGACGTTATTATAAAAGACGGCGTTTGCACAGGAGCCGTAATAACCAAGAAGAACGAAACAATTACAATTGAGGCAGATAACGTAGTTGTAGCAACAGGCCGCAGAGGTGCCGACTGGCTTGAAAAGCTTTGCGCCGAGCACGATATCGCGCATCAGCCCGGAACGGTTGACATTGGTGTTCGTGTTGAGGTAAGAAACGAGATTATGGAAAAGGTTAACAAGGTGCTTTATGAATCTAAACTCATAGGCTACCCTGCGCCCTTTAAAAACAAGGTTAGAACCTTCTGTCAGAATCCGGGCGGATTTGTAAGCCAGGAGAATTACGATAATAACCTTGCCGTTGTTAACGGACATTCTTATAAGGAACTTAAATCCAACAACACAAACCTTGCAATTTTAGTGTCTCACAACTTCTCTCATCCTTTTAATCAGCCAATAGATTATGCTGTTAAGGTGGGCGAGCTTACAAATATGCTTGGCGCAGGACATATTATGGTACAGCGCTTCGGCGATATTTTAGCAGGAAAACGCACCTGGCAGAAAGAGCTTTCTTTCTCTAACGTAAGACCGTCTCTTCCTGATGCAGTTGCAGGAGATATTACAGCCGCAATGCCTTACCGTGCAATGACAAATATTATTAACTTCATTAAAGCGGTGGACGAGGTTGTTCCCGGATTTGCCAGTGAGGAAACTTTACTTTACTCTCCGGAACTTAAGTTTTATTCCAACCGCGTTAAGATGGATGAGGACTTAAACACCAGCGTAAAGGGTCTCTTCTGTTTAGGCGACTCTTCAGGTTGGACAAGAGGTCTTATGATGGCTTCTGTAATGGGCGTGTTAATGGGAAGGAAGCTTGTATAAATGTCTCTTTTTACAGATAAAACAGTTTACAGTTGCCCAAAGGAAAACCTAAATCAAAAGGAAAAGCTTTGTTATGACGCTCTTGAGAAACTACAAATCTCATATCAAAGGGTTAGTCACCAATCTGTAGGAACAATAGAGGGCTGCAAAGAGGCAGAAGAGGTTTTAGGAGTAGAAATCGTTAAAAACTTGTTTTTGTGCAACGCTCAGAAAACCGACTTTTATTTAGTGCTAATGCCGGGAGAAAAACCTTTTAAAACAAAGTTTTTATCACCTCAGCTTAATTGTTCCCGCCTTTCTTTTGCTCCTCCTGAATTTATGGAAGAGCTTATTGGCTGCACGCCGGGAAGCGCCTCGGTTTTAGGGCTTTTAAAGGACAAAGACTTTAAAGTCAGGTTGGTTATAGATAAAGACCTTTTAAATAAAGAATTTTTTGGTTGTCATCCTATGGACAACACATCAAGTTTAAAAATTAAAACACAGGATATTATAGACAAATTTTTGCCTTACTGTCACCATACACCTACATATGTAGAACTGTAAAAGAGGGGTAAAGTATGAAGGTTATTATTGTTGGTTGTGGAAAAGTGGGAGAAAACTTAACGCAACTCCTATCAAGAGAAGGACATGATGTAACGGTTGTGGATTCTGACGCAAACCTTGTTGAAAATATTGTTAACGAGTATGACGTGCAAGGGGTTTGCGATAACGGTGTTTCTGCTGATGTTTTAAGCGAAGCAGGTTGTGGCCAGTGTGATATGTTTATTGCCGTTACAGGCTCAGATGAACTGAATATTATGTGTTGCCTCTTTGCAAAAAAAATAGGCGCAAAGTACACTATTGCCCGTGTTCGCGCTCCTGAATATTTTTCTCAGATTCCCTTTATGAGAGACCAGTTGGGCATAGGACATATCATTAACCCTGATTTCGAAGCGGCAGATGAAATTGCTCGTATTATCGAGTTTCCTGCAGCAACTAAAATTGAAACATTTTCAAAAGGAAGAATAGAACTTGCCGAAATTGCCGTTTTTAAAGGCAGCAGTCTTGTAGGGGTAAAGCTTAGAGATTTGAGAAAAACCTTTAACACTCCTATGCTTGTTTGTGCGGTTCAAAGAGGAGAGGAAGTTATTATTCCTTCCGGTAATTTTGAAATTGCGGCAGGAGATAAAATTCACTTTACTGCATCTAAACTTGCGCTTCCAAAGGTGTTTAAAACTTTGGGAATGGATAACAAAAAAATCCGCAGTGTTCTTATAATCGGCGGAAGCAGAACCTCCTTTTATTTGGCAAGGCACCTTTTAAAATCCGGCATAAAGGTTAAAATTATTGAAAATAATGCTGCTCGTGCCGCAGAATTGGAGGTAGCTCTTAAAGATGCCACCATCATTTGCGGAGATGGCACCGATAGTAACCTCTTAAGCGAAGAAGGTCTTAAAGGCTACGATGCAACAGTTGCTCTTACCGATATAGATGAAGAAAATATTATTTTCTCGGCCTTTGCGGCAAAGAACGGTGTTGACAAAACAGTTTGTAAGATAAACCGTCAGGTATTTGTTCAGATGTTGCCAAGCTTTTTAGAAGAGTGCAGCGTAATTTCGCCGAACTCGGTTGTTGCAAGTATTATTTTAAGAAATGTTCGTTCCATTAATAATGCCGAGGGCAACGATATAAATAAGCTTTACCGCATTATTGAGGAAAAAGCAGAGGCGTTAGAGTTTATTGCAAACAAGAAATGCAAGTTTTTGGATGTTTGTTTTAAAGACTGCAATTTAAAGCCCAACGTTATTATTGCGTGTATATGTCGTAAGGGAAAGGTTATCATTCCAGATGGTTTTACCGCCGTGGAAGAGGGAGACAGTGTAATTGTAATTACTGCAGGTCAGACCATAACAAGCCTCAACGATATACTTAAGGAATAAAGGAAAAACTTTATGAATTATAGAATGGTTTTATACATAATCGGACAAATGACAAAGGTAGAAGGCATATTAATGCTTTTGCCCTTAGTTTGCGCGGCAATTTACAAAGAATCAACACTGCCTTTTCTGGTGCCTATTGCAATTCTTCTTGTTTTAGGTTTCGCACTTACTATTTGTCCGCCAAAGGATAAGGTTCTGAGAGCGAGAGATGGTTTTGTCTGTGTTGGCCTTGCCTGGCTTGTTCTTTCTGCTTTTGGCGCAATACCCTTTTTAATAAGTGGATCTACATCCTCCTTTGTGGATGCCTTTTTTGAATGTGTTTCGGGCTTTACCACAACAGGAGCATCAATTTTCGGCGATGTGGAAGCCTTAGACAACGGTATACTCTTCTGGCGTAGTCTGACCCACTGGTTAGGAGGTATGGGAGTACTTGTTTTTGTACTGGCAGTACTTCCTAAATCAGATGCAAAATCAGGAAGACTAATGCATCTTATGCGCGCCGAGGTGCCTGGCCCCGTTGTGGGCAAAATTGTGCCAAAAATGGCACAAACAGCAAGGGTGATGTATGCTATTTATGTTGTCCTTACCTTTGTAGAGGTTGGATTCCTCCTTTTTGGCGGAATGGACCTGTTTGACGCTTTGCTTAACTCATTCGGCACCGCAGGTACAGGCGGTTTTGGAACAAAGAACAGTTCTATTGCTTACTATAATTCTCCTTACATAGAATATGTAATAGGTTCTTTTATGATTCTCTTCAGCATAAATTTTAATCTGTTTTATTTGATACTTATAGGTAAATTCTTGAGAGCAATAAAAAGCGAAGAACTCTGGACATATATTACCATTATTCTGGTTTCGGTAGGAGTCGTTACCCTCAATATAATGCACATCTATGAAAACACAGAAGAAAGCTTCAGAATGGCATTCTTTCAGGTGGCAAGTATTATTACCACTACAGGTTTTTCTACTGCAGATTTCGGTCAGTGGCCGGTACTTTCTCAGGCAATTTTAGCCCTTTTAATGTTCTGCGGTGGTTGCGCAGGAAGTACCGCAGGAGGTCTTAAGGTTGGCAGAATAATAATTCTTATTAAGACTGCGGCAAAAGAGATAAGGTATATTCTTCATCCGCGCACTGTGACAACAGTTAAAATTGACGGAAAACCTGCCGAACAACAAACTGTAAGAGGCGCAATGTCTTATATAATTATTTTTATTGCCTTGTTTATCTTCTCTTTCCTGGCAATTACAATATTAGATGGATGCGACTTGGTAACAGGCTTTACCGCGGTTTCGGCGTGTATTAATAATGTAGGTCCCGGACTGGGAAAAGTTGGTCCTGCGGCAAACTTTGGATTTTTAAGTGATGTTAGCAAATGGATACTGTCCTTTGATATGTTGGCAGGAAGACTTGAGATTTTCCCCATATTAATGCTCTTTTCTCCGTCAACCTGGAAAAAAATTTAAATATTGAAATAAAAATGCGTAGTGTTTTACACTACGCATTTTTTATGCTTATTTTCTGTGGGAAAGCGCCGGAGGAGGAATAAACCTCTCCGCCAAGGGATAAAAGACTAAAAGCATAGTCCAGAGCCTCCTTGGTTATAACCTCGCCTTCTGCTATTATGGGACACCCCGGAGGATAAGCATAAACAAATTCCCCGCTTATATGCCCAATAGCAAGACACAGCTCTTCTGATGAGCGTTTCCCGTTTTCCATATCAACTAAAACATTTTTGTTAAATGTGGGAACAGATGAAACTTTCCTGTTTCCTTTAATTAGTTTCCGATCAATTTTTAAAAGGACTTTAAAAAGTCGTCTGAAGCCTTTGTTGGTATCGGCAACCGAGGTCATGGCAAGAACGCTTTCCTGCAAAGCCATTTCACATTCTATTTTATATTTCCTTAAAAGAAGTTCTTTAAGTTCAAAACCGTTTATATTGGTGTCTTTGCAGATAATGGATATTTTGCCTTTGTCAAAAGCAAAGGAGTTTGCTCCCTCAAAGATTTTTAAAAACTTAAACATTTTTGCTTTGGAATAAAACTTTTCAAGCCTTTTATTATATGCTTTAAACAAAGCGTCTTTTTCTCTTATCATAATTCGAGTCATATAGTCAAGGGAATAAAGCAGAGGGTAAGAAGGACTGCTTGTCTCAAAAACAGAAAGACTTTGAGCTATACTGTTTACATCAATATTTTCACTACATATATGTAAAAGGGATGCAGAGGTAAGACAGGGAAGAGTTTTGTGCGCACTTTGAATTACTATATCTGCACCAAGTTCTATAGCGCTTTTTGGAGAGTTTCGGTCCAGTTTTAAATGTGCGCCGTGGGCTTCATCCACTAAAAGTTTTGCGCCATATTGTTTGCAAACATCGGAAATACCTTTAATATCGCTTATTATACCCTCGTAGGTGGGGGAGGTAATAACAACTACCTTTGCGCAACTTTCATTAAGAGCTTTTTTGATTTCATCAGGTGTAATTTCTCCGTAAGAGTTAATTTCTTTTATAACTTTCGGTGTTACCAAAAATCCTTTAAGGGAATTTAATTTTAATCCATTATATACCGACTTGTGGCAGTTTCGCGCAACAACTATAGTATCTCCCTTTTTGGTAAGGGCGGTTATAGCCGACAAAATTCCTGCAGTTGAGCCACCGGTAAGATAAAAGGTTTTCTTTGCTCCAAAAAGTTTTGCGGTATTTTCCATCGCCTCTTTAATTATACCTTTTGGCAAATGCAAATTATCCGCTCCTGAAATTTCGGTAATATCAAGAGCGGAATAATTTTTAAGGAATATAGGATTTCGTTTGTGTCCCGGCATATGCATAGGGTAGACACCCTTTGTAATTGCCGAGATTTTTTTCTTTAGTGACATTTTAAAACCTCAGTTTTGATGTCTTACAACACCATATTCATCATCTAATTTAAAATAGGGGCAACGAAATTCTTTTGACTGTAAAAAAGAGATATACTCATCCTCATCTAAATTAACAAGACAGGAGTAGCAGTCGTCCTCTTCATCGTAAACGTAGTTTACACAAAGGTCGCAATCTGCGGCGATTTCTTTTTTATTTTTCATAAACTATCACCTTTTGATTATTTAATCTTAGTAATATCGTAAGGAGTAGTCTGATATACAAAGTAGTTGAGCCAGTTAGAGTAAAGGAGATTTGCACTGCTACGCCAGGTAACCATAGGCTGTGCAGAGTCGTCATCGTTTGGAAAATAGTTTTGAGGCACTGCAATTTCAAGACCGGCTTCCTTGTCTCTTAAATACTCTTTTTTAAGGGTGTCAGCGTCATATTCGGAATGACCTGTAATGAAAATCTGCTTGCCCTTGTCAGTAGCAACGGCATAAACACCTGCTTCTTTTGAGGTGGAAAGAATTTTTAGTCTCTTTTCCTTCTCGATATCTTCCTTTAAAACGGTAGTGTGACGAGAATGAGGAACCATAAACGTATCGTCAAAGCCTCTGAACAGAATAGAGCCTTTATGGTCTACCGTATGCTCAAAAACGCCAAAGAGTTTTTTGTCTAACGGTTGTTTTTTTATGCCGTAGTGATAGTAAAGAGCTGCCTGAGCCGCCCAACAAATGTGGAAGGTACTTGTAACGTGAGTTTTGCTCCATTCCATAATTTCGCAAAGCTCTTGCCAATATTCAACCTCTTCAAACTCCAAATGCTCTACAGGGGCACCGGTTATAACAAGGCCGTCGAAATTTTGGTCCTTTACCTCATCAAAGGTCTTATAAAAGGCAATCATATGCTCTTCCGAGGTGTTTTTTGCCTTGTGAGTGGAGGTTTTAAGCAGCTCCATTTCCACTTGCAAAGGAGTGTTTCCCAAAAGTCTTGCAAGTTGAGTTTCGGTCACAATCTTTGTGGGCATAAGGTTTAAAATCAATATTTTAAGAGGCCTGATGTCCTGAGTTAAGGCTCTTGTCTCGGTAATAACAAATATATTTTCCTCGTTTAAAACCTTTGTGGCAGGCAAACGATTAGGAATCTTAATAGGCAAGTTGGTTTCCTCCTAAATATTTTCCAAGGCTTGTTTTAGGTCGGCAATAATGTCCTCAACGTTTTCGATACCAACCGATAATCTGATAAGGTCTGGGTTAATACCTGCTTCTATGAGTTGAGTTTCACTAAGTTGTCTGTGGGTGTGACTTGCAGGGTGTAAAAGACAGGTTTTTGCATCGGCAACGTGAGTTACAATGCTTGCAAATTTAAGACTGTCCATAAACTTAATGCTCTTTTCTCTGCCGCCCTTAACACCAAAGGCTAAAACGCCGCAGGTACCGTTAGGCATATATTTCTTTGCAAGAGCGTGATATTTGTCGTTTTCCAGGTCTGCATAATGAACCCAAGCAACCTTTTCGTGTGCTTCTAAGAATTTTGCAACTTCAAGAGCGTTGCTGCAGTGTCTTTCCATACGAACGTGCAAGGTTTCAAGGCCCAGATTAAGATAAAATGCATTTTGTGGAGCCTGAATAGAGCCTAAGTCTCTCATAAGCTGAGAAGTAGCTTTGGTAATGTAGGCGCCTTTGCCGAAGCGTTCAGCATAGGTAATGCCGTGATAAGATTCGTCAGGAGTGGTAAGCCCGGGAAATTTTTCCTTGTGAGCCATCCAGTCGAATTTGCCTGAATCTACAATGCATCCTCCAACAGCCGCGCCGTGTCCGTCCATATATTTGGTAGTCGAGTGTGTAACGATGTCTGCTCCGTGCTCGAAAGGGCGGCAGTTAACGGGTGTTGCAAAGGTGTTGTCTATAATAAGCGGAACACCGTGCGCATGAGCAACCCTTGCAAATTTCTCAATATCAAGAACCGTGAGAGCGGGATTCGCAATCGTTTCTCCGAAAACAGC
>JAZNBQ010000043.1:0-5042 GCA_045587065.1 Acutalibacteraceae bacterium
TTACGGTCTGAATGGGCTGTGCATTCACAGGCGTCCACTCAGCATTAGATTGCCAAAGCTCAAAGCTGAACTGACCGCCTACAAGAGTCTTGCCGTTTAATACCTTTTCGCCGTCAATACGCTTGGATACAGGATTTGCAACATATTGGTTGTTGAAAACGATATCGTCAGCATCCAGGTTTGCAGAAGCAACGAGTTTTCCGTTGTCTGTATCATCTTTGACTGTAACGGTTACAACATAACTTTTGGTGTCATACTTGATGCCGTAAGAGCTGCCGCTGTTCTGCTTTTCGGTTACTACATAGTAGTAAGTACCGGCTTCGGTATAGGTGATTTCGGGGAAGGCAAACTGACCGTGATACTCGTTATGTGCTTCGTAGGTCTTAGCACCGCTTGCAATTTCACCCTGAGCATTTATGGCTTCAGTAAGAACAAAGGTAAACTCGTCATTGAGAAGCGTTCTGCCCGAGAGTTCTTTCGTACCGCTTATTACATAGGTGGTTTCAGCCGCCTTATAAGTATTTTTGAATACAACATTATCCCCTACAGCATTAACAAGAACGTAATCTGCAGTTAATTTACCGTCTGCATCGGTAACTGTTACGATAACTCGGTAGATTGTTTTATCAACCGTAACACCCTTGCCATCCTCAGATGTTTCAACGATGGTGTAATAATAGTTGCCAACTTCTCTGAACGTCAACTTATCGTTAAAGGTAACCTTGCCGGAAGCATCGTTAGTACCCGTAAGAACGGTGGTGCCTGCTTGATCTTTAACTGCAAAGCTGAATTCACCGTTATTCAAAGTTCTGCCGGAGAGTTCCTTGCTTACGAAGTCAAATTCAAACTCTACATCATCAGGATTATATACATTAGTAAACGCAGTAGAGATAGATGTTCCCGCATTTGCAGGCTCCTCATCGCCTTCGTATATTACAGCGGAAATAGTGCCGTTGCCGTTATCCTTAACCTTAACGGTTACAGAAACCTCTTTTGTGCTGTAGGTCCAACCCTTAGGCATAGGATTAGGAGCAATCTCCTTGAGGATATAGTGGAATTCTTCTTCACTTGCATTCATTTCTTCTGCATCATAAGTCAGAACAAATCTTGCAAAACCTCTTTCGGTTGTGGTAAGCGTGCTAACCTGTTGTCCTTGAGCATTAAACAAACCGAATTTGTAACCCAAAAGAGATTTATCTGCTCCACCTATATTATCAATAGACTTATTTACATCAATTGTTACGGTTGCAGACCCGCTGGCGGAGTAGAAATTAGTAAAGTTTGCATGTACATTCCATCCGTTATTGGTCTGCGTAATTACAGTTGTATCAGGACGAGCGGAAACTACCTCGGTAATTTCAAGCTGACCATCCATATTCTCGTCACCAACATGAACGGTAAAAGAGTGAACGGTTTTGTCATAGGATATGCCACCCAAAGGAGTGGTAGGCTCAATCTCTATAATACGGTAATAGTAGCTACCTTGCGCTGCGTATCTTTCGTTCGCAAAAGCATCATTGAAATCAAAGGATGTGCTTCCGTCTTTTGCTGTTTCCTCTTCACCAATTTTTTGCCAAGAGCCGTCAGGTAAAAGCTTTTCAAGGCGGAAATTAAAGCTGTGCTCTGCTGACCAAGCAGTTCCGACTAGCTGTTTATTACCTGTAACTGTGATGTTTACAGGATAAACCTCAGCGGCGTGATAATCGTTTACCACAATCACAGATACGGTTGAATCCTTAACCACAGTTACTTCACCGTCACCAACAGCACCGTTATCCAAATACGTTGGCGTGAAGCCTGTACCGCCTACTGTTTCTTCTACGGTTGCTACTGTTCCGGCAGGAAGACCAAAGACTTCAAACTGCTGTTCGTGCGCAAGCTGTACAGTAAACTGCCCGTTGATATCGGTTTCGATTTCAGTATAGGTGCCGTTTGTATGCTTCGCTTCAAAGGTCTCGTTAGCAGTTCCGATACCGGTTAACGTTACCTGCATTGTGAAGACCTTATCGTTTGGAATCTGATAGTCTACCCCAAAATCATGGTCAACTTCTTTTGCAATTGTGAGGTTTCCTGTGCCTCTGTCGGCATTAACGAAGTTAACATCAATCAGCTCGTTATTCACAATTGTAACAGTTGTAGGATTCGAAGATGCCGCTCCGTTTACGGTAACGGTTGGGATGTATTTTGAGCTTTCTGTTTCTTTGACTGTAATATCACCAGACAAGTCACCAATATAGAGTGTCTCTCCTGCGTAAAGCGATACAACAGCTACACCGTTTTCGAAAGAAACATAGGTGGAATTCTCTTTGCCGTCAACATCCATACGCAACGCATCATAACGTCCTGACGAAGCATCATCGTTTGTAATAATAAACTCAAACGGAATATTGGTTGCTGTTGCTCCGTCTGCTAATTCCTTGCTAAGTTTGATACCGGTCTGAGGTTTAAGCGTCAGTTTACCGTTGTTACCAAGCGTCGCGCCAACATAGAAGGAATGGTTTACATCATTTACGTTGTGGCCGTAAATATCCACGAAAGGCTGATTTGCAACATCAAGCGTGTTGGTTTCATTAGGATCTTTGGGGATAGTATAGCCCTCAAGGTTTACACGGACATCACCGTTTGGAATATGATAATAATTGGTTCCATCGGTCGGCTCTGCAGTTTCAAGAGCCTTCTGTGATAACTGACGATAGACAATCCTTTTGCTGAGGGTGCTACCGTCTTTTTCGTATACGGTAAATGCATTGTAGAATGTGCCTTTGGTATCGGGTCTGGTGGCACCTGCATACAGGGTTCCGTTATCATCCGCATAAATGGGAGTATCGAAAGTAAAGTAATACTTATCGTTCTGTCTTGAAGGATTGAAATAGGAATAAGTATTAACTGTGTTATATCCTGTACTGTTGGTGTGTTCCCAATCGTTAGTGTAGAAATTGACAGATCCGTCCGCATTAACGTTGTGTGCATCAGCAAGATAATCTGCCGAAACAACTTCTTTTACATTCCATTTATTGATATGGCTGTCAAGCGCTACTTCATACACAAGACGGATGGGACTGTCAGAGCCGCTAAGCTCAATATCCAAAAGTTTGCCATTTTCATCGAGAGAAACGTTGTAGGTCATAACCGGAATGAGTGCAGCAGGAACCGCAAAAGCTACGGTTTCTTCTCCTGTTTTGATGTTATGTCTCACCTGAACGGTAGCATACATCATATTGGAGTCGTGCTCTACACCGAGATAGCCGTAGGACTTAATTATGTATACTGCATCGGGGTCGGTAATGTTAGTTACGCCGTCCTGATAGAATCCGAGGAACTTGCTATTTGCATCAGCATACCAGCCGATATAGTTGGAATAATTATTGGCATCGGTGTAGCGAATCTGTCCGTACTCATAGGCAAGACCGATAAGTGTTCTTGCTTCGTCATCGTTTGCAAGACCGATTCTTTGACGAACCGCCGCCACCATTTCGTGACCAAGCTCGGTGGGGTTATCGAACGTTCCAAGATTTCCGCCACCTGCTACGAAATTGGAGGCAAGGTCTGCACCTGAATAGAGAGTATCATTGATAAGAATACCCTTTACATCGGTAACCTGCATATATGCGCCGATTTTATCTACAAAGGATACGAATCCGGAGTGGTTTTCACCACTTTGAGAAATCAAGGTGGGTTTGTATTGAGATTGCAAGTTGATTTTGCTTACGATATCTGCAAAAGCTTGAATAAGTCTATCGCCCAAAGAGCCTTGTCCCGAGCCATTATTCGTTACATTGATGAACTCATCAACATAATTTTGTTCAAGACCTGCAATTTTCGTTACAGTTCTTGCACTACTCCAACGATTTCCCGCCTGAACAGTTATCGTGTTGCCGACGGCTGCATTATTCCACTGAGTCCAGAAATTGTTAACTGCAACCGAGGCATTTGTATTGTCAGGGTCGAGAACACTAAGTGCTACGGCATCGTTGGAAACACCAAGACCGATGGTGTAGAAGAGTGGCTCAATTCCGTACTTTTCTTCTACTAAGTTCTTTGCATATGCAGCAGTAATCTGATTAACAAAGCCCTGTGCCGCACTTGTAGCGGTTCCGTCACCGAGGTTGATAGAGGTCGGATTCTGGAAATTTGTGCTACTGAAGGTAGGAGAACCGTCAGACATAAGAACCATAACGGGTTTTCTCTTAATAGTACCGAGAAGTGAATCGTTAATAGTTGTATTGAGTCCATCTGCAGTAAGCCCAGCTGCCGCCAGCATAACGCCCTTTTGAATATAGGTGCCGCCGGTGACTGACTTGCTAGTAGTTGTCGGTCTATTATTTGTTCCTTCAATAACTACATTATTATTAAGAGATACACGGTTATTTGACAAATCCAAATATATATCGTTTCTTGTTTCATATCGGCCTAAAGGCAACACGAGAACCGCATCGTTAGCTGTTGCGGAGCCTCCCTGTGTTGTAGGACCGGAATAGAGGACAACACCTACTCGGCTATTAGCGTTGGTCTCTAAAAGAGCAGCGATACTTTCATTCGCCGCCTCAATAAGCTCGGAAGCAACGTTGTTTTGTCCCGGACCCATTGAAGCGCTGACATCCAAAATTAACATTGTATCGGTTGGAACGTGGGACATTCCCGTTACCGTCATATTGGTCGCCATAGCCGAGAGAGCTACCAAGAAAGCATCCCTGCTATCCATTGTGATGCCTGTATTGTCAAATTCATTGTTATTTGTAAATACAGACTTATCCATCCAAACGCCACCGGCATTTTCTGTGGAGATTTTGCCGTCAGGCAAAAAGAAATCTCTCCACGTATCCATTGTCGATGGGTCTGCCACGCGGCTTATATGGTCGCTTGATGCAGAAGCCGCCATTGCCGAGATCGGCAGGTAGGTCATAATAAGCGCAATACATAAAAACACGCTTAATACTCTTTTAGAAAAATTGGTTTCCATATCTTTTCCTCCTACAATAAATTTAAGGTTGGTGTAATTGTTTTGCGAGTAAATTGAACGGTCGTATTCTATCCATTTTCCG
>JAZNBQ010000044.1:0-59320 GCA_045587065.1 Acutalibacteraceae bacterium
AAAAAAGAGAGCCAAGCCCTAAAGGGCTTACCTCTCTTTTGGTGCCGGTGGTGGGACTCGAACCCACACGATGTTGCCACCAACGGATTTTGAGTCCGTCACGTCTGCCAATTCCATCACACCGGCGAAGTACTTAATAATTATAATAAAAGTTATTCTAAAAATCAAGTCTTTTGTTGACATTTTACTTCTTAGTGTTATACTGAAAGCAGAAAACGGCAAGGAGATGTTGACAGTGGAAAAACTAACCGACAATATAGTTGAACTTAATCGCGATATGGAACCTTATATTGTTCAGGGAACTGCATCCCGACCATGGCTTTTTAAACGCCAATACGAAGAAAAATTCAAGCCTATTCAGTTTGTTCATTTTTCAGACGTTCACAATGTGCTTGATTTGTGGAACAGAACGGTTGAGTACATTAACTATTACAGCGAGTACATAAGTTTTGCTCTGCATACAGGAGATGCTTGCGGAGATTATCAGGAACTTTACACAGACTTTTATAACGAGGGAACAAAATGTGTGCGCCCAATTTACCCTTGCATAGGAAATCACGATACCGTTACTACTGAAAAGCATCTTCCTGCTTCAAAGGAATCCATATACAACCTTTTCTTCGCACCTGCAGGGGAAGAAGCTTTGGACGGAATCTTTATGGAGGGAGATTTCTCCACCACATACTATAAAGATTTTCCTGAATCAAATTTAAGACTTATAGTTTTAGACCTATACAACGACATTAAACTTCAATGCGATTGGCTCAAAAAGGTTCTTGACGACGCAAAAGAAAAAGGCCTTTGCGTTATTACATCTATGCACGAGCCAACCGATAAAATCCATAATACTTTTGATGTGACTTTCCATTCAAGAAATGATTATTCCGTTATTCAAGGTGTTGCTAAACAAAAAGAGTTTGAGCCTGTTATTGCAGACTTCATAAAACAAGGCGGTATACACATCTGCAACCTTGCAGGTAATGAGCATCATGACCTTTTTGGGTTAACTGATGCAGGAATTTTAAACGTTGTTGTTCAGGCGGCAACTACCTGGGACGGCTTTACCGACGGCAAGAGAATAAAGGGAACTCGCACCTACGACTGCTTTAACGTTGTTAGCGTAGATGCAAACGTTGGTCTTTTAAAAATTGCTCGAATCGGCAACAATATAGACCACTATTTCCGTAGCCAACGTTCTTTGTGTTACGATTACATAAATAAAAAAGTTATACACAACGATTAGAAAAGAAAAACCCGAGAACTGTGAGTTCCCGGGTTTTTTGGTGCGAGTGTTTATAACCAACCATAAGCGACGAGGAGAAAATTATAAAAAAGAAGAACCTCAGCACGCGAATTGCGTGTCGAGGCTCTCGACTGGTGCGGATAACAGGAATCGAACCTGCATGAAGTTGCCTTCACTAGAACCTGAATCTAGCGCGTCTGCCAGTTCCGCCATATCCGCATATTAGTTTTCTTTAAGTGGTAAAATAAGCATACCCTTTTTAAAGAGATTTGTCAAGTAAAAGACAAAAAAGCCCCATTAAAAGGGGCTTTTCATTATTTGTTTTCTTTGTAGAGAGTGTCAAGAACTTCGGTTGCGCCGTTAATAAGTATCTCGTCAGTGCCTTTTTTATATATTGCGGTAACTACTTCGTATCCGCCTTCGTCAAAAGCAGAAGAGGCGGGAAAATAACCCTCGTAACCGTTAGTGCAGCAAGAAGCAAAGGTCAGATCAAATTTTGAGGCAGCTTTACTGCGTATGCCAATTTCGGTAAATGGCTCCCCTGGGAATCCCACAATAGCAAAATTTCCAATAGAAAGACCGCTAATATAAAGTTTGCTAGTATCAGGAAAGGAAGAAAGCTTTATTTTGTTGTTTGCTTCGTAAATGGTGGAAGCCGGAGCATAACCTTTGTTTTTTACGCATTCTTGTATTCTTTCTTCGGTCCAATATGCGGCAGTTTCCTTAGCTTTTTCCAACTCATCTGGAGTTTCTGCCTTGTTGTATGCAACTTCCACATATTTATTGTAGGTGCAAACAGGAACGTCTTTTATTTTTTTGGCCGTTGCACGAAGCCCCATGGCCACACCGGCAATTACTCTGCCCATATGCTCTGCCATTTCGTAACGTTCAGGGTATCCTTCGTGAGCGTGCACATTAAAATGATTGGTATCGCCCTGCGGACCGTTTATGTACATACAAAGAGAGTTTTCAACGGCAGCCTCATAGGTTTTGCGAACAAAGTGAGGGTAATCTGCAGAGTATTTTTCGCCCCACACAACGTCAGGATGCACCTGAAAATTGATAAGAGCAATTTCCGGAGCATTTTCGCGTTTAAAATTAACCAAGGCAACTCTTTTGTCCGCTTGACCCAGAGGATGGTCAATGTTTGGATTGTTTATGCCGGGGTTGGTTTTTACAGAACCGTCTTTCATTCTAAATCTACGAATAAAAGATATGTCAACAGGGGTATCGGCAGAATTTACGTACATTTGCGCAGGTTTTAAATCATCAATCGCCATTTTTGCAAGGCCAACAAGTTTGGCAAAAATAGATTCTGCGACTTTTTCATTCCAAGATTTTCTGTTTTTTGCGACGCCGGGGCCCTGGTGGGTGTGGGTGCAGGCAATGTAAACTGCATCCCGTGAAACGCCGATCTCTTTTTCAATGTTTTCTTTTATCTCCATGGCGCTTTCTTGATTTATGCCAAGAAAGTCAAGACTAAAAATAACTGCAGTGGTGTCTCCGTCGCTTACTGCAACGGCGGTGGCAAGAATTGGGTCTAAAATACCTTCTGCAATTCGCACGTTGGGGTAACCGGCAAAGTCTAGTCCGATCTGCGGAGTAACATCTATTCGAGCAAAACCTGCTTTTAGTTCTTTCATATGAATCCTCCTTAAAACAAAAAAATTACTGTTGACAGACATTATAGCAACTAAGAGAAAAAAAGTCAATAGTTTTCGGGGTTAAGTATTTAAAATTTTGCATAGTAATTTAAAAGGGGTGAAAGCTTTGAGAAAATCCAAGGTGATATTCATAAAAAACGCCATAATTTTAACCCTTACAGGCCTTTGCATTCGTTTTATAGGGGTCTTTTTTAAGGTGTGGTTAGCGGCGGCGGTGGGTGCCGAGGGAATTGGCCTTTACAGTCAGGTTTTTTCGGTTTACGTACTGGTTTCCACCTTTGCCACCTCAGGCCTTGGAATAGCCGTAACGCGACTTGTTTCCGACGAGATTGTTTTAGGTTCTAGAAAGGGTGTTGAAAAGATATTGCGACGGTGTATTGCCGCAAGTCTTTTTGTGGCTTTTGTTTCGGCGGCGGTGGTGTTTTTTGGAGCAGATTTTATAGCTACTGCTCTTATTTTGGACTCTCGCGCCGCTCCGTCCTTAAAGATTCTGTCTTTTTCTCTTCCCTTTATGGCGGTATCGGCCTGTGTTAAGGGATATTTTATCGCCCGAAAGAAAACGGCGCCCTCTTCCTCGGCGCAGATAATAGAACAGATAATCAGAATAGCAATTATAGTTTTTCTTATAAAATCAAGGGCGGACAAAGGCCTTGCCCAGACCTGCAAGGCGGTGCTTTTGGGAGACGCCATAGCCGAGATTTGCTCTTGCTTTTACGTGTATTTGCTCTATCTTTTTGACCGAAAAAAATTAGATGGTTTGACCGGCAGAAAACGTCCTGATTTCAGCATTTTAAGAAAGCTTGGACATATCGCGTTGCCTATTGCGTCAGGTCGATATTTAAACTCGCTTTTAAGGACGACGGAAAATATTTTAGTGCCTAGAAATCTGAAAAAATCAGGTCTTAACTCTACCGACGCTCTATCTAAATTCGGTATGATAAAAGGAATGGTTTTGCCTCTTGTGTTTTTTCCTGCATCCTTTCTTAATGCTTTGGCAACTCTTCTTATACCGGAAATGAGCGAGGCTGCCGCCTCAGGCAAGGAGTATAAGATAAAATATGCGGTGGAAAAGTGCATACATATTACGCTTATTTTTTCTATTCCTTTTGCCCCTCTTTTCTTTTTTTCTTCTTCTCAACTGGGGGTTACGGTTTACGGTGACGTACAGGTTGGAAACATGATTAAAGCACTTGCTCCCATTGTTCCTTTAATGTATCTTGACTCTATTTCAGACGGACTTTTAAAGGGGCTTGACCAACAGGTTACAACCTTTAGAAATTCTATTTTTGATTCGTTGGGAAGACTTATTTTAATATTGGCAATTTTGCCTTTCTCAGGCCTTAGAGGTTTTATTTTTGTTATGTATATCAGCAACATTTACACCTGTTTTGCCAATCTATACAGGCTGATTAAGGTTTCAAAAGCCAAAATAAAGCCTTTTAAATGGGCTGTTTTACCGCTGATTTCTTCGGGAGTTTTTGCATATTTTATTAATGGAATTTTAAGCTTTTTCAGTCTGCCTGATATTGTTTTTATAGCCTTAATGTGCATTTTTGTCCTCTTTTTTTATGCCGCTTTTTGTTTCTCAACTCGTTGTGTTTCTGCACAAGATTTCAGATGAAAGTTGCTATATTTATATACATTGACAACAAAATATAGCTATGATATAATAAATTGAATATATATATGTAAAAAATGGGGTAAAATTGTTTAAAATGTCGAAAAAAATCGGCTTTTAGACGATGTTTTCCTCGCACCCTTAATCAGATAAACCGGAATCCCCAATATTGAAGATTTTTGTGAGGTAAGGTATGTACAAGAAGTTCTTGAAAAGGTTGTTTGACATTCTGCTATCGGTTATCGGTTTAACTCTTTGCATTGTGCCTATGGCGATAATTGCTCTTGCAGTTAAACTTGATTCTCCGGGTACTGTTCTTTTCAAACAGAAACGAATCGGCTACAAAGGAAAAGTTTTTGAAATGTGGAAGTTCAGGACAATGTGTGTCGGTGCAGAGCAGATGGGAAGCGGAGTATATTCAGAAAAAGGCGATCCACGTGTTACTCGCATAGGAAAGATCCTGCGTATGACAAGTCTAGATGAGCTGCCTCAGTTTTTTAATACTTTAACCGGAAAAACAAGCTTTATTGGACCGCGAGCACCTCTTACATACCATCCTTGGCCTTACGAAGAGTACACCGAGGAACAAAAGCATATGTTTGACGTTCGTCCGGGAATTACCGGATGGGCTCAGGTAAACGGCAGAAAGATGGTAGAATGGAACAGGCGAATTGAACTAAACAACTGGTACGTTGACAACCTGTCTTTGTGGTTGGATTTGAAAATTTTATTCCTCACGGTTGGCAAGGTTCTTTCAAGCAAGGACAACGAAAACCAAGGAGCTACCGTAGTAACGACAGGTGTTGAAAAAGAGAAAGAGGCGGTGAAAAACTAAATGGCATTAAAACTTATGTACATAACAAACAATCCTGACGTTGCTTTGATTGCTGAAAAGGCCGGAGTAGACAGAATCTTTATTGATTTGGAACATGTCGGCAAGGGTTTTCGTCAGGGTGGTATGGATACTGTACAGAATCACCACACGTCTCGCGATGTTAGAAAAATAAAAAAAGTGTTGACAAAATCAAAGGTTATGGTGCGTGTTAACCCAATTCATGATATAAACATCGAAAAGAAATACAAGGGTACCGAGCTTGAAGTTGCCTCGGTAATTCGTGCAGGTGCAGATATAGTTATGTTGCCATATTTTAAAACTGCTGATGAAGTTCGCCGTTTTATAAAGGCTGTAAAAGGCAAAGCAAAAACACTGCTCCTTTTTGAAACACCTGAAGCAATTAAGAACATTGATGAAATTCTTGAAATTGAAGGAATTGACGAGGTGTTTATCGGACTTAACGACTTAAGTCTGGGTTACGGACAGAAGTTTATGTTTAAACCTTTGGCTGACGGAACTGTAGATAAAATTATTGAAAAGTTTAAAGCCAAAAAATTACCTTACGGTTTTGGAGGCGTTGCCTCCCTTGGCCGTGGCGCGTTACCGGGAGAAAAGGTTATTGCTGAACACTACCGTTTAGGCTCAACCTGTGTAATTCTTTCCCGTAGTTTTTGCAATACGAGTTTGATTGATAATATAGACGTCATCAATATGACTTTTAAAAACGGTATTAAAGAAATCAGAGAATTTGAAAGATACTGCCAAAAACAAGATGAGGATTTCTTTAAAAGCAACAGAAGGTCTGTTAAGAAAATTGTAGATAAAATTTGTCAAGGATAAATTATGAACTTACTTATTACAGGTGCATTTAGTTGCACAGAGCAACAGCTTGATAGTATAAAAGCGCTTGGCCACAATATTGTTTTCTTGCAACAGGAAAAAGACCAGCTTCCTTGTGACTATTCTTGGGTAGAAGGTATTATCGGAAATGGTATTTTTCTTTATCACCCTATAGAAAAGTTTTCTTCTCTTAAATTCATTCAGCTTACTTCTGCCGGCTTTGACAGAGTGCCAATGGAGTACGTTAGAGAAAAAGGAATAAAAATTTTTAATGCCCGTGGCGTTTATAGCGTACCTATGGCAGAATATGCCGTGGCAGGAGTATTAAGTCTTTACAAAAAACTGGAGTTTTTCTTTGGCAACCAAAAACAGCACAAGTGGGAAAAACACCGCGGTGTTATGGAGCTTTTTGGTAAAACCGTTCTAATAGTTGGAGCAGGAAACGTAGGCAGTGAATGTGCAAAACGTTTTTCTGCCTTTGGATGTAAGGTTTACGGAGCCGATATAGTTCCTGTAGAAAACGAAAATTTCATAAAAGTCTTTTCCATATCGGAATTGGACACGGCTTTGAAAACCGCAGACGTGGTTGTTTTAACCTTGCCTTTAACCAAGGAGACAAAAGGCCTTTTTAATAAATCAAAATTCGACCTTATGAAAAAGGGCGCGGTATTTGTAAATATTGCGCGAGGCGCAATTGCAGATACAAATGATTTAACTCGCGCCTTAACTAAAAACCTCGGCGGAGCCGTTTTGGACGTTTTCGAAACCGAGCCTTTGGAAGAAAACAGCCTTTTATGGGATATGGAAAATGTTATTATAACTCCTCACAACAGCTTTGTGGGAGAGGGAAATAAAAAGAGACTCTTTGACGTGGTAGTTTCTAATATTAAAAATCTAAAGGGGTAGATTACTTGAAATTTATTCTGGTATCTCCTAAAAACCGCACGGCATATAATTTCAGAGGAGATTTGATAAAAAAGATAATCTCTTGCGGTTACCAGGTTGTTGTAACAGGGCCAAATAGGGACAACGTAGAAAAAATAGAAGAGCTTGGCGCTCGTTTTGTAGAAATTCCCATGAACAAAAACGGCGTTAACCCTGTTCACGACATAAAATATCTTTTGGCTCTTAAAAAACTTTTTAAAAAAGAAAAGCCTGACGTTACTTTAGGTTACACAAGCAAACCTGTAATTTATGGATCTATTGCCGCAAGACTTGCCAAGGTTCCTCATATTGCGGCTATGGTAACAGGTGCAGGGTATGCTTTTACTGCCAAAAGCGTTAAAGCAAAGGCTATAAAATTCATTATGTCCTGCCTTTATAAAACAGCTTTTCTTTGTGCGAAGATTGTTATCTTCCAAAATGGTGATGACAAAGAGCAATTTATAAAAGAAAAACTCGTAAAAGGAAGCAAAACCGTAGTTGTAAACGGCTCAGGAGTTAATACGGAGAAATTTGCCGTTTCCCCATTTCCTGAAAGGACAACCTTTTTTATGCTTTCTCGCGTTATGTACTCAAAAGGAATTAGGGAGTATCTTAAAGCCTGTGAAATTGTTAAAGAAAAGCACCCTGAAGTCAGATGTATGCTTCTAGGTGCTTGTGAGGGGATTCAGGATTCTCTTTCCCCAGAAGAGTTAAAAACATATATAGACAGAGGTGTAATCGAGCATTTTGGGGAAACCGATACGGTTGCAGATTACTATAAACAGTGTTCGGTATACGTACTGCCTTCTTACAGAGAAGGAACACCACGAACGGTTCTTGAAGCAATGGCTATGGGACGCCCAATAATCACTACCAATGCGCCGGGTTGCAGAGAAACGGTAATAGATGGCAAAACCGGATTTTTAGTTCCTGTAAAAGATGCCGAGGCAGTTGCAGAAAAGATGCTTGAGTTTATAAATAATCCTGAACTTATTGAAACAATGGGCAAGGAAAGTCTTGCGTATTGTGTAGAAAAATTTGACGTAAACAAAGTAAATAAAGATATGTGTAAATATCTGAAAATAAAGGAGTAATAAGTATGTCTCTTTATGAAAATATAGTAAACGGCCAAGAAAAAATTTCACTAGTGGGCCTTGGTTACGTAGGTATGCCTATTGCGGTGGCTTTTGCCAAAAAGGTAAAGGTTGTAGGTTTTGACCTTAATACCAAGAAAATCGAGCTTTATAAAAGCGGAATCGACCCTACCAACGAGGTTGGTAATGAGGTGATTAAAAACACCACGGTTGAGTTCACTGCAGACGAAACCAAACTTAGAGAGGCAAAATTCCATATAGTTGCAGTTCCTACACCTGTAAACGATGACCATACCCCTGACCTTTCTCCAGTGGAAGGTGCTTCTACTATAGTTGGAAGAAATCTTACAAGGGGAAGTATAGTAGTTTATGAGTCTACTGTTTATCCCGGTGTTACCGAAGACGTTTGCGTTCCTATTCTTGAAAAAGAGTCGGGTCTTAAATGCGGTGTTGACTTTAAGGTTGGCTATAGTCCGGAAAGAATCAACCCCGGCGATAAGGTGCACAGACTTGAAACTATTGTAAAAATTGTTTCCGGTATGGACCAAGAATCCCTTGAAGAAATCGCAAAGGTTTACGAACTTGTGGTGGAAGCAGGGGTGCACAGAGCAGAATCTATAAAGGTTGCAGAAGCCGCAAAGGTAATTGAAAACAGTCAGCGTGATATTAACATTGCCTTTATGAACGAGCTTTCTATTATCTTTAATAAAATGGGAATTGATACTCAGTCGGTGCTAAAAGCCGCAGGAACAAAGTGGAATTTCCTTAAATTCTTCCCCGGTCTTGTTGGCGGACACTGTATAGGTGTTGACCCATACTATCTTACATATAAAGCTGAACAACTGGGTTATCATAGTCAAATTATTCTTTCAGGACGTAGAATTAACGACGATATGGGCAAATATGTTGCAGAGAGCGTTGTTAAAAATCTTATTAAGGCAGATGTGGCTATTAAGAGCGCAAAGGTTGCAATTTTAGGCTTTACCTTTAAAGAAAACTGCCCTGATACAAGAAACACAAAGATTATTGATATTTATAACGAACTAAAAGAGTACGGCATTACTGCAACAGTTGCTGACCCTGCGGCAGACGCCGAGGAAGCAAAATGGCTTTACGGTATGGAGTTTGTAGATACGAAAACTATAAGAGACTGTGATGCTGTAATTCTTGCTGTGGCTCACGAAGAGTTCAAGACCTTGACTCAGGCAGATTTTGATAAGATGTTCAAGGCAGGAGAGAACAATAAAAAGGTTCTTGCCGATATCAAAGGCCTTTTGGACCGTAAAGAATATGAGGCCGCAGGCTATAATTACTGGAGATTATAATTATGGGCTACAAACATTTAAAATTTCCCCAAAACAGTGTGTTTTTGGTAACAGGCGCCGCAGGATTTATTGGTTCAAACCTCTGCGAAGCAATACTTAATTTGGGTTATAAGGTAAAGGCTCTTGACGACCTTTCCACAGGCAAACAGAAAAACGTTGATATGTTTGCAGATAATCCAAACTATACCTTTATAAAGGGAGATATAAAAGACCTTGATACCTGTATTAAGGCCTGCCAGGGTGTAGACTTTGTTCTTAACCAAGCGGCTTGGGGCAGTGTGCCTCGTTCAATAGAGATGCCCCTTTTCTATTGCAAAAACAATATTGAGGGCACCCTTAATATGATGGAAGCGGCGCGAATTAACGGAGTTAAAAAGTTTGTCTATGCTTCAAGTTCTTCTGTTTACGGAGACGAGCCAAATCTTCCTAAAACCGAGGGCAGAGAGGGTAACCTCCTTTCTCCATACGCACTTACTAAACGCTGCGATGAGGAATGGGGAAAACTTTACACCAAGCTTTACGGACTTGATACCTATGGTATGCGTTATTTTAATGTTTTCGGACGCCGACAGGACCCTGACGGAGCTTATGCCGCAGTTATTCCCAAGTTTTTAAAGCAGTTAATTAACGGCGAGACTCCAACTATTAATGGCGACGGAAAACAGTCCAGAGATTTTACCTATATAGATAACGTAATAGAGGCAAACCTTAAAGCTTGTCTTGCGCCAAGGGAGGCGGCAGGAGAAGCCTTTAACATAGCCTATGGCGGACGTGAATATTTAATAGATATATATTACGGTCTTACAAAAGCATTAGGACTTGACGTTGAGCCTAACTTCGGCCCAGACCGCAAAGGCGATATCAAGCATTCCAACGCAGACATCTCAAAGGCAAAAAGACTTTTGGGCTATGACCCCGATTATAGTTTTGCTGATGGAATTAAATTGGCTATAGAGTGGTATAAGGAGAACTTATAATTAATGATAAATTTTAAGAAGATTTTAGGGGCAGATTTTAGAAGGAAAATGAGATATGTTTTATCTTTTTTGCCGGATAAAATGTTTTTACAAATTCATTATTTTCTTACGGTTGGTAAGTTTATCAACTTTAAAAACCCTAAAGGCTTTAATGAAAAATTACAGTGGTTAAAGATAAATGACAAAAAAGCAGAATATACAAAACTTGTTGATAAACTTGCTGTTCGCGAACATATAAAAGAAGTTTTGGGTGAGGAGTTTTTATTTCCGCTTTTGGGTGCTTGGGAGTCTTTTGATGATATTGATTTTGACGCTTTGCCTAATAAATTTGTTTTAAAGTGTAATCACGATTCGGGAAGCACAAAGGTAATTACCAATAAAGAATCTTTAAGTCAGGAAGATTTAATAAAATTAAAAGAACATTTTTCCATTAGGTTAAAACGCGAATATTTCTTTGCCGGACGTGAATATCCTTATAAAAACATAAAATCTTATATAATTGCAGAACAGTTTATGGTTGATGAATCTGCACCGGAAAAGAGCATAGAGGACTATAAATTCTTCTGCTTCAATGGCGAACCTAAAGTGATGTTTGTGGCTACTGACAGAAATATAGATGTTAAGTTTGATTTCTTCGATATGGAGTTTAACCATCTTGATATAGTAAACATTCATCCTCAGTCAGGAAAAGAAATTAAAAAGCCTGAAAAGTTTGAAGAAATGAAAGAAATTGCTGCAAAACTGTCTAAAGGTATGAGACAGGTAAGAATAGACCTTTATGAGCTGAATGGGAAAATTTATTTTGGCGAATATACCTTCTTCCATGGAGGCGGGTTTAGCCTTTTCTACCCAGAAAAATGGGAAAGAACCCTTGGCGACTGGATTGATTTAACATAGAACGAAACGTTTTAAAAGGATGTTTTTGTAAAAATGAAGAAATTGTACAACAGGTTTTTAAATTTTGCCGAGAAAATACCTTTAAAAATGGAAATTTTTAAAACCTTTATAGCTGAATGGTTTGCAATTTTAAGAAAAAAACCATTATATAAAAATGTTAAGTGGACAAAGCAACAACAAAAAGAATTTGATGAGTTTTGGAAGAAAAATTACGCCAAAAAGATATCAAATCGTTGGCATAAACTTTATGAAGCATCAAACGGTGTACACCGAGTTGACTATTTGCCGGAAATAATATACTCCACTAAAATTGAACCTAAGTTTAATAATTATGCCTATAGCAAAGTTTATGCTGATAAAAATTTAAATGAGTTGTTTTTTAACAATAAAGCTGAAGGGGTTAGAACGCCAAAATGCTATTTGTCTAATATGCATGGAAGGTTCTATGATGAAAACAGGCATTTGATTTCAAAGGAAAAGGCGTTAGAACTTTTTTCCAACATAGGCGAGGCGGTAATTAAACCAACGGTAGACTCAAGTTCCGGAAAAAATGTTATTATAGTTAATATGAAGAATGGAATTAACGAAAGAAACGGAACTCTTGCTGAAGATATCGTTAATGATTTTTCAAAGAACTTTATTGTTCAAGAAAAAATTTGTCCAAGCAAAGAATTATCAACACTTTACCCCACAGCTATTAATACTATTCGTACAATCTCTTACATTGTTGGCGAAACAATACATATTGCGCCAATTTCCCTGAGAATTGGCGGTGGCGGAGGAGAAGTTGATAATATTCACGCCGGAGGCATGTCAATTGCTGTTGACAATAATGGAAACCTCTCAAAATACGCGTATAGGCTTGGTTATGGTGATTCTTTTGAAAAGTTTGCAGCACATCCTGATACGCAGGTGGTTTTTGAAGGGTATAAATTAAGCTTTGTTGATAAACTTATATCTACAGCAAAGCGCCTACATGAAATGGCTGCCAACATTGGCATTATTTCTTGGGATTTTACTGTTGACAGCGAAGGGAATATCGTTGTTATTGAGGCTAATTTTAACGGTCAAAGCGTATGGTTTCCGCAAATGCTTTCCGGCAATAGTTTTTTTGGAGATAATACCGCAAGTTTACTTACTTGTATTGCACGAAAACAGAAAAGAGTGTGAAAAATGAAAAGATTCAGCGTTATAGTACCAGTGTATAATGTTGAAAAATTCTTACCTGAATGTATTGATAGCATATTGTCGCAAACTTTTGACAATTATGAAGTTGTTTTAGTTGATGATGGGTCGCCAGATAATAGCGGACATATATGTGACGAATACGCCCTTAAACATTCTCAAATAAAGGTTGTTCATAAAGAAAATGGCGGACTTTCAGACGCACGTAATTTTGGTATAAATGCAGCCGAAGGCGAATATTTGATTTTCATCGATAGCGATGACTTTTATGATGATACAGAATTTTTTGCTAAACTTGACAAACTTATATCAGAGTTTAATGCTGATGTTGCTGTTTATTCTATGAAGCATTTTTTTAATAATGTAAGAAATTATGTTCCATCAAAGGTTGATTTTATCGACAATAAATGGAATTCTTTTGATAGTTACGAACAAACGATATGCGAATTGCTTCGTGAAAACAAGCTTATAATTAGCGCTTGTTCAAACGCTGTAAAGCGAGAGTTGATTTTAGATAAACAACTATTTTTCAAAAAGGGCATAGTTTCAGAAGACATCGACTGGGCTATGAGATTATATTCAAATAATCTCAGTATGGCCTTTCTTAGTGAACAACCTTACATATATCGTGCCGGGAGAGAAGGTTCTATTACCAGCACTATGAAGGAAAAGAACTTTATTGATCTTTTTGACATTATTGCAAATTACGCTAATAAATTTTCTTCCAGTGATAACAAAGTGGAAAATTTATTATTAAATTATATTTCTTATCAGTATGTTGTTCTTTGTGGACTTATTGTACGAGCTACTAATAAAAAGTTTAAGACAGATTTTATTAAAAAGCTTATTAAGTATAAGTGGCTGATGCAATATGATATGTGTCCAAAAGTAAAGAAGGCTAAAAAAGTTTTTGCAATATTTGGACTTCGTGTAATGATTAAAGTTATGGGTTTATATATCAGATTTGGGAGATAATTTATGAGAATTTTAGTTGTTTCGGCTACACCCTGGAACAATAATAATAGCTTTGGAATATCATATAGCAACATTTTTAAAGGTATTAATGATATGGAATTTGCGAATATTTCATTTAGCAGAATTCTTGAACAGACAGATAGTGAAATTGTTTCTAAAAGCTTCCAAATTACCCCTAAAATGCTTGTTAAAAATCTTATTAATAAAAAAGCACATGTTGGTGTTCAGGGCTATGTTTCGATTGAAAAACAAAATGAACAAAATATTGAACAAACTACAGTTTTAAAATTTGCAAAAAAAAGAAGATGGCAGATTCTTTTTTGGGCAAGAGACTTAATTTGGAAAATCGGACGTTGGAAATCTCAGGAACTTATAGATTTTATTGACGATTTTAACCCTGATATGCTTTTTGTTCCAATATATTTTTCCAGTTACCTTAATGATATTTTGCAATTTATAAAGGAATATACCAATGTTCCAATGATTGGATATATATCGGACGACTGCTATACATTAAGGCAATTTTCCTTGTCCCCTCTTTATTGGATTGACAGACTTTATAAACGTCGCAAGGTAAGAAAGAGTATAGAACAGTGTGAGCTTTTATATGTAATTTCCGATATACAAAAGGAGGAGTATGAAAAAATATTTACTCCGCCTTGCAAAATTTTAACCAAGTGTGCGGATTTTAGCGGAGAAGCGCCCCTGAGCAATATATCAGAGGATGAACTTCACCTTGTTTATGCCGGCAACATAAGCAAAGGCAGAGGGGAATCCCTTTCTTATATTACCGAAGCGGTTGAGGCTTTAAACAAAGAAGGAAAAAACATAAAGTTTGACATATATAGCGGCACACCTTTAACAAAAAAACTTAACGAATCTTTAAATCGACAGGGAAGCGCTTTTCGCGGCAGAGTATCTTACGAAGAGGTAAGAGAGTCTGAAAAAAACGCAGATATTGTAATACATGTTGAGGGACTGTCTTTAAAAGAACGTTTAGCGGTTCACCAGTCTTTTTCAACAAAGCTTGTTGACTTTTTTGAAATGGGCAAATGTATCTTTGCGGTGGGCTCTTATGATGAAGCATTTGCAAAGCATCTTATAGACAACGATGCGGCGGTTGTTGCAACACGCAGAGAAGAAGTTTATAGTAAACTAAAAAATCTTATAGAAAACAAAGAACTTATTCGTCTATATGGCAAAAAAGCTTATGAATGTGGCAGACGTCATCACGAAAAAACAAAAATCAAAAAGATGTTGCACGATGATATTGTTTGTGCAATTGAATCTAAAATAAAGTAAACAGAAAAATTTAAATTAAGTGAGGGGAGGGTGTCCGATGCTTTATGCATGTATAGCGCTTATACTTTTTGCAGGAGTTGTTTTTTCTCAAAGAAATAAAGTTAGTGGCAAAGCCGCTTTTGTAATTTTTGCTTTTGCTGTCTTATTCTTATATTCTGCCCTTAGAGACCCCTCTCTTTCGGGTGACCTAAAAAGTTATGTATCAAGGTTTGATGTCTATTCTTCGTATAGTTTTAATCAAATTATTTCGCTGTATGATAGAGGTATTAAGAGCCCAACGTATCACGTATTAGGCTGGCTTTTCAGTAGAGTGTTTCCTTACAGTCAGGCGTGGGTAGCGTTCCTTGCAGCGATTTACCTTATAGTCGTTTCTGTTATAATTTTTACTGAGTCAGAAAAACCCGTCTTGAGTTATATTATGTTTTTGTCCTTGGGCTTTTTCGCTTTCAGCCTTACTGGAATGAGACAGACTGTTGCAATGGCTATTACAACACTGGCTTTTTATGCCATTAGAGATCGAAAGCCCATTAGATTTGTTTTGCTCGTTTTATTTGCTTCACTTTTTCACGCCTCTGCTATAATTTTTATTATAATTTACCCATTGGCCAGAAGAAAACTAGGGCTTTTGCATCTGGCCATAGTTGGTGGTATGTTTGCGCTTTTCTTTTTCGGACAGTCTTTAGTCAGAGAATGGATTGCCCTTGCTTTTGAGGACAGTTATTTGGCAGAATATGCAGAGCATGAGGTGGCTTTATCAGTTTCGGGATTTGTAATACAAGCTGTTATGTTTGTGTTTGCGTTAAGTTATTATAGAAGGGTTATTGCGAAAAACGACAACGCTATAATCTTATTTAATTTATGTTTTATAGGTCTTATGTTCCAATTGTTTTCCTCTATGGTGGCAGAGGCTTTTCGTGTGAGTATGTATTTCTCTTTCTTTAATATTTTATTAATTCCGCTATGTATAAATGCAGAGAAAGATTATCAGATAAAGGCTTATGAAACGGTGTTTATTCCAATAATCTTTATTCTATATCTTGTAACCAAAGGCTTACCAGAGTATCAGTTCTTTTGGTTGTAAATGTTTGTATAAAGGAGCACTAACTTGAAGATTCTACAAATAAATGCGGTGAATGTCGTTGCTTCAACAGGGCGGACTTGTCAGGAGATGGCAGTGCTTTTAAGAGAGCACGGACACGACTCTGTAACAGCATATTCTAAAGGGCTTTCAGATAATGCAGAAAAAGAATTTTTTATTGGAAATAGCTATGATATAAAATTCCATGGATTGCTTTCAAGAATTAGCGGGAAACAGGGCTATTTTTCCTGCCTTGTTACAAAAAAACTTTTAAATTTTACGGATGAATATGAGCCAGATGTAGTGGTGCTAAGAAATCTTCACGCAAACTACATAAATTTACCAATGCTACTTAAATATCTTGCAAAAAAAGATATTGCTACAGTCGTGGTTTTGCATGATTGTTGGTTTTACACAGGAAAGTGTTGTCACTATACCATACAGGGATGTTACAAATGGCAGGAACAGTGCGGAAATTGTCCTCAGCTTAATAAATACAATAAAAGTTGGTTTTTTGATAAAACAAAAGAAATGCTAAAAGACAAAAAAGAGCTGTTTTCAGCAATTCCTCGACTTGCGGTTGTTGGTGTTTCTGAATGGATAACCAACGAAGCAAGAAAAGCACCTGTTTTCAGTAATGCTAAAGTTTTTAAAAGAATTTATAATTGGATTGACACAGAAAAATTTTCGCCTAAAGATACAGAAAAGCTTCGGGAAAAATTAGGCCTTAAGGACAAAAAGGTGATTTTATCGGTTGCAAGCGGTTGGAATAAAGAAAAAGGAATTGACACAGTTCTGAAAATCGCAAAAGACCTGAAAGAAGATGAAAAATATCTGCTTGTTGGTAATGTGGGAAACATTGATTTGCCTGAAAACATGTTGCATATCCCTACGACAAGTTCTATTGAAGAGTTAGTTCAGTATTATTCTTTGGCTGATGTTTTTGTCCAGCCCTCTCTTGAGGAAACTTTTGGCAAAGTAACGGCAGAGGCGCTTTCTTGCGGAACCCCTGTTGTTTGCTTTAATTCTACTGCTAATCCGGAGCTTGTCGGAGAGGCTTGTGGAGCAGTAGCAGAGGTTGGAAATTTGGAAAATATGCTCTTAAAAATAAGGCAAATTTTATCTGCAAACAAGCAAAAATATTCGCAAGAATGCAGAAAATTTGCAAAACTAAGTTTTGATAAACAAAAAAATTTACAGGAATATGAGGCGCTTTGCAAAAAGCTTTTAAATTATAAATTCTGAAAGGAAATTTTATCGTGAAATATCTTGCTTTTTACGACACGGATAGCAACAAAGCAGAGAACAGAAAGTATGTATTGGCTGCTACAAATAAGTTAAGCTATATGTTTGAAGCTATGCATAAAGCGGACCTGGATTTTGAAGTAATATCTGCAAGCGGAACTCTTAATAAGGGACCGGTTAGTTCCAAAAAAGCAACTCTTTTTGAGGGTGTAAGCCTTTGGCTGCCTGCTTCCTTAGGTGTTTGTTGGAAGCCTTTGTGTGTGTTGGAGCGCACATTTATTAAAACGCAATTGCTTATAAAACTTCTAAAAATGAAAAAAGGTGAAACCCTTGTTGTATATCATTCGCTTTATTATATGAACCTTGTTAAGTTAATAAAACGGATAAAGAATATCAGGCTTGTATTAGAGGTTGAAGAAATATACGGTGATGTAATAGAAAAAGATAAGGTTTCAAAAAAAGAGTATGACTTTTGTAAGCTTGCCGATGCGTATATTTTTCCAACAGCATTGCTTGATGAAAAAATCAATACTGAAAAGAAACCCAGCGTTATAATTCACGGAACTTATAGAGTAGAGGAAATCCTTGCAGACAAATTCAGTGACGGAAAAACACATATAGTATATGCAGGCACCCTTGACCCCAGAAAGGGCGGAACGGTGGCAGTAGCAACAGGCGAGTTTCTGGACCGAGGATACCATATTCATATATTAGGGTTTGGAAACGAAAGCGATAAAGAAACGTTGTTAAAAGAAATTCAAAGAGTTTCAAAACTCTCTGAATGCAAAGTAACGTTTGATGGTCTTTTATCGGGCGAGGACTATATTAGGTTTATTCAAAGTTGTCATATTGGGCTAAGCCCCCAAAATCCAAATGCAAAATTCAATGGCACTTCTTTTCCTTCAAAAATACTTTCATATATGGCAAATGGGTTAAGAGTAGTAAGCGTAAGAATCCCTGCGATAGAAACCTCAGCAATCGGCAAATATATATGTTATTATGATGAACAGACTCCGGAGAAAATTGCAGAAGCAATAAAAGCACATAAAAACAATGATTTAAGATTTATAATAAGCAAGCTCGACCAAGATTTTCAAAAAGATGTGAAAAATATGCTAAAAGATTAATGCATAAAATTTAGTATAATAATGCCAGAATTTTCACTATAGAAACAATAGTTGCAAGTGAGCATTCGTGTTACTATGAAGAAGAATCTTGTAAAAATAGCCGAAGCGACAGAACACATCAATATTATCGAGAATTATCATAGTAGAATTATAATTTTAGGGCCAGACAAAAAAGTTCGTTCAAAACATTAATGAAATATTAGGAGAAGAGAATGAAAAAAATCGGTTTAATTACTCACTATGGAGAAAATTACGGTGGTATGCTTCAAGCATATGCGTTACAGAGGTGTGTAAAAGAGGAAGGATATGATTGTCATATAATTTCCAATGATTTTCTGTATCAAAAAGCACCTGTAAGCAAAATTAAACGTTTAAAAAACAAACTGAAAAAGATTATTAAAAACCCAATTAGTTCTGTTAAAAGAAGCAGGGCAATGCACTTGTATGATGAAGAAAAAAAACTTAGAAGTGCAAGGTTTAGGGAGTTTGCTTCTAAAAATTTAGTTGTTGACCAAACCGGTTATACTTGTTATGAGCAATATGTGGAGGCACCACCTGAGTATGACGTTTATCTTTGCGGCAGCGACCAAATATGGAATCCTAACCTGTATAATAAAAATGGTTTTTGCTTTGCCGGATTTGCGCCTGAAGAATCTGTAAAAATATCTTACGCTTCCAGCTTAGGAGTTTCATCTGTTACCGAGCAACAAGCAGCCTTTATGAAGCCTTATCTTCAAAGATTGGATGTAATTTCTACCAGAGAAAGCGAAGGTTCAAAAATAGTTGAGGATTTGACCGGCAAACCGGTACGAACAGTCTTGGACCCAACGCTTCTTCTTAATGCAGAGCAGTGGGATGATGTGGCGGCAAAGCCGTTAATAAATCAACCATACGTTTTTTGTTATCTGTTTGGCGAAAGAGATTATATAGCAAGAGTAAAAAAGCAAATAAAAGAACTTACCGGTATGGAGACGGTTTGTCTGCCGTATGTTGCACGCGAGATGGCGGGTGACGATGTAAAGATATTTGATGCGGGTCCGGCAGAATTTGTGAGTCTTATAAAAAACGCTGCACTTGTTGTTACAGACTCTTTTCATGCGACCGCGTTTTCAGTTAACCTTAAAACACCATTTATTTCTTTGTGTCGTTTTTCAAAAAATGATGCAATAAGCATGAATTCCCGTATGACAACAATTCTTGGAACAGTAGGTTTAATGGACAGACTTATAGATGAAGAAGACGAGATAACAAAAGATATGCTTTTTAATATCGATTTTGAAAAGGCTCATGAATTGTTAAGAGCAAGAAGAGAAGAGGATATTGACTTTCTTAAAAACGCTATTGAGTATGAGCGAAAGAAAGAGAATAAAAACTAATTATTCAAATTTAAATTAATATTAGGGGTGTTTTATGCAGGTTTGTGATAATTCGTTATGTACGGGTTGTGGGGTTTGTGCAGATGCCTGTCCTACAGGTTGCATAAATATCGAATATGATAACAACGGCTTTCTACAAAGTTATGTGGATGATGATAAGTGCATCGGCTGTAATAAATGCAAAAAGGTTTGTTCCGCGCTTAACCCTAATATTAATAACCAAATTTCTAGGGCATATAAGATAAGAAGAAATGACAATGAGGCGATTATCGATAGTACATCAGGCGGTGTTGCAGCATTAATTTCTGAATATATCATAAGCAACGGAGGAGTAGTTGTTGGCTGCGGCTTCGATGATAACCTTGTGCTTAAACATAGTGTTGCTGAAAACCCATTAGAATTAGAAACTTTCAAAGGTTCTAAATATGTTCAAAGCAAAACGAGGGGAATTTATCGTGAAGTTAAAGATTTGCTAAAGCTTGAGAAAACGGTTTTATTTATTGGAACTCCATGCCAAACCTCAGCGTTGCAGAATTTTTTAGGACAGAATTATGATAATCTATATATTATTGATTTGGTTTGTCACGGAGTTTCTTCTCAAAAAGCGCTGGATAAGTATATTGAATATATTGAGCACAAGACAAATGAAAGGATAATATCAGTTAAATTTAGAAATAAAGATAACGGATATAAGAACTGTGCAAAAAACGAACTTCAATTCATATATAAAGACGGAGCTTATAGTGTGCCGTACGATAGCGGCATTGTTCTTTGGTTTGCGTCAAGCCTAAGTATTAGAGAAAGCTGTTATAAATGCAATTTTGTAAGCACAAAGCGCAGCTCGGATTTAACACTTGCAGATTATAACGGTGATGACTTTTCCAAGGAAGATACTTTGTTTGGGGTTTCAACCGTTTTTGTAAATAGTGATAAAGGTCGTCAGTTGTTAAGCAAAATTAAAGACAGTGCTAAAATAGAAGAAAAAAATATGGACTCTTGTATTAATCGATGCACCAGGCTATATAAGTATTCCGATAGACCAAGTGTAAGAAATAAGTTTTTTGCTGATTTAAACAAAAAAGACGTATATCAATTATCTAAAATATATTCGTTGAGAAAAATATTGCCTTGTAAGGTGGTTCTTTATATTAGAGCAATTGAAAAAAGAATTTCAAGAATATTGAACAGAAAAAGGTAGGTATATGAGTAATTCTTCAAAACAAATTAAAACTGGGGCGATAATGTCATATATTGCGATAGCCTTTAATATGCTGTCGGGATTAATATATACACCTTGGATGATAAAACAAATCGGGCAAGAAAATTACGGTCTTTATACTCTTGCAACATCGCTTATAACCCTTTTCGTAATGGATTTTGGAATGAGCGCAGCTGTTACACGTTTTGTTTCAAAATATAACGCCGAAGGCAAGCAGGAGAAGGTAAACAATTTTTTAGGTATTGTTTATAAGCTTTATCTTGCTATTGATGCCATTATTTTTGTGGTATTAATTGTAGCAGGTTGTTTTACCGGTACAATATATGAGAATTTAACGGCATCCGAGCTTGAAACCTTTAAGGTGCTATACGTAATTGTAGGTTTGTTTACGGTTGTTTCCTTCCCCTTTACAAATCTTAATGGTATACTTACCGCATACGAACAATTTGTTGGTCTTAAAATTGCAGACCTGTTTCATAAGGCTTTTATAATTGTTGCTATGGTAATAGCTCTGCTTTTGGGTTATGGCGTTTATGCTCTTGTTGTCGTAAATGCGCTTTCAGGACTTCTTACCATTGCAATTAAGTTAGTAATAATAAAGAAGAAAACAAAGGTAAAAGTTAATTTTAAATATAAGGACAAAGGACTGCTTAAAGAAATTTTTGGGTTTTCTGTATGGGTTATGATTGGTAGCCTTGCACAAAGACTTGTTTTTAATATTACTCCATCAATAATTGCCGCGGTTTCCACAACAGGAACTGTAGGAATTGCAATTTTCAGTATGAGCCAGACAATAGAAGGTTATATCTACACCTTCGCAACGGCAACTAACGGCATGTTTATGCCGAGAATTTCAAAAATATTGCATAACGGAAAGAAAGATACTGAACTGATGTCTCTGCTGGTTAAGGTAGGCCGAATACAATGTCTTATAATAGGACTTTTAGTTGCTGGTTTTATAGCTGTTGGTCGTTCTTTTATTGTTGATATTTGGCATAGACCCGAATTCGCAGAGAGTTATATATGTGCAGTGCTTTTGATAATTCCGTGCTTCTTTGACTTGCCGATGCAAATTGCTAACACCACCCTTGTTGTTGAAAATAAAATAAAATTGCGTTCATATGTATTCGTAATAACAGGCATTATAAATATTGCGCTTTCATTTGTTTTGTCAAAGCATTTAGGGGCGCTTGGTGCATCAATATCTATATTTATAGCACAAATAATAAGACCTATACTTATGGCAATGATAAACCATAAAGTTTTGAAGATTAATATGTTCAAATTTGTTAAAGAAACCTTTATTAAACTTATGCCACCGATGTTATTGGCAATGTTAATAGGTCTTGCGCTTGAACATTTTAATCCCCTTGCACACGGCGTTTTGCGTTTTGCCATAAACTCTCTTGTTTTTGTAACTGCGTTTATCGCTTTTGTAATGTTTAAACTTAATGATTATGAGAAAAATCTATTTTTCGGGAAACTGAAAAAACTTGTAAAAAAAAGTATATAAAGGAGACGAAAACATGTCACTTTTTAAAGGAAAGACTTTGCTTATTACCGGTGGTACCGGTTCTTTCGGCAACGCGGTATTAAACCGATTTTTAACTACCGATATTGGAGAAATCCGTGTTTTTTCCCGAGATGAGAAAAAACAGGACGATATGCGTCACGAATATCAGTCCAAGTACCCAAAATACTCTGATAAAATTAAATTTTACATCGGAGACGTAAGAGATTTACAGAGCGTAAAATCTGCTATGTACGGGGTGGACTATATTTTCCACGCTGCCGCTTTAAAACAGGTTCCTTCCTGCGAGTTCTTCCCAATGGAAGCGGTAAGAACCAACGTTATCGGTACCGACAACGTGTTAACTGCGGCTATTGAAGCAGGGGTTAAAAACGTTGTTTGCCTTTCTACCGACAAGGCGGCATACCCTGTTAACGCTATGGGAATTTCCAAGGCTATGGAAGAAAGAGTGTCTGTTGCCAAGGCTCGCACAGTAGATCCCAAGGCAACTAAAATTTGTTGTACACGTTACGGCAACGTTATGTGCAGCCGCGGTTCTGTAATTCCTCTTTGGATTGAACAAATAAGAAAAGGACAACCCATAACCATTACCGAGCCTACTATGACAAGATTTATAATGAGTCTTGACGAGGCAGTTGACCTTGTGCTCTTTGCCTTTGAAAAGGGTGTTAGCGGAGATATTTTAGTTCAAAAAGCACCTGCTTGTACCATTGAAACACAGGCCAAAGCAGTTTTAGAGCTTTTTGACAAAGAAAGAAGAAGCGAAATTAAGATTATCGGCATTCGCCATGGTGAAAAAATGTATGAGACTCTTCTTACCAACGAGGAATGTGCAAATGCTATCGATTTAGGCAATTTCTATCGTGTTCCTTGTGATAAGAGAGACCTAAATTACGACAACTACTTTACCAACGGCGACAAAGACCGTAATCCTTTAACCGAGTTCAATTCTAACAATACAGACCTTTTAGACGTGGAGCAGGTTAAGGAAAAATTGTTGCAACTTTCTTACATAAGAGAAGAATTAGCAAAAGAGGAATAGTATGAAAATTTTAGTTACCGGAGCAAAAGGCTTTGTTGGAAAAAATCTTGTCGCTTCTCTTAACAATTTAAAAGAGGGCAAGGACAGAACACGCCCAGACCTTAGAATTGATGAGGTTTTTGAGTTTGACCTTGACACTTCAAAGGAACTTTTAGAGGAATATGCGAAAAAGGCGGACTTTGTCTTTAATCTTGCAGGGGTAAACCGCCCCAAAGAGACGTCTGATTTTATGGAGGGCAATTTTGGTTTTGCAGACAGCCTTTTAGGGCTTTTAAAAAAGCATAACAATACCTGTCCTGTAATGATTAGTTCTTCTATTCAGGCCTCTCTTGATAATGACTACGGCAAGTCTAAAAAAGCAGGAGAAGACCTTTTGTTTCAGTACGGCAAAGATACAGGCGCCAAGGTTTTAGTTTATCGTTTCCCAAATCTTTTTGGGAAATGGTGCAGACCAAATTATAATAGCGCCGTTGCTACCTTTTGTAACAACATTGCAAATGATTTGCCCATTCAGGTAAATAATAGAGAAACCCTTTTAACCTTAGTTTACATAGACGACCTTGTAGAAGAGATGATAAACGCTCTTGAAAACAAAGAGACAAAAGAAGGAGATTTCTGTAAGGTTAAATGCGAACATAAGGTTACCTTGGGAGAAATTGTAGATTTGCTTTACTCTTTTAAAGAGCAACCAAGCACACTTATGATGCCCCAAATTCCTAAAAATTCTTTTGCTAAAAAGCTATATTCTACATATCTTTCATATCTTCCAAAGGAAAAAATATCTTTTCCTTTAAAAATGAACGTAGATAGTCGCGGAAGTTTTACCGAGCTTTTAAAAACAAAAAACTGCGGACAGTTTTCGGTTAATATTTCAAAGCCATCTATCACTAAAGGAGAACACTGGCATCATACAAAGTGGGAGTTTTTTATAGTGGTTTCCGGCCACGGCCTTATTAAACTTCGCAAAATTGGAAGCGACGAGGTTATAGAATTCGAGGTTTCGGGAGAAAAAATCGAGGCGATACATATGCTTCCAGGTTACACCCATAACATTATTAACCTTTCAGATACCCAGGATTTAGTAACTGTAATGTGGGCTAACGAAGAGTTTGACCCAAGCAAACCTGATACGTTTTTTGAAACTGTTTAAGAGGAGCACAAATTAGTGACAACCGGACAACAAGCTTTATTAGAGCTTTTGAATATCAGTGCAGGTAAGGAATCAAATTTTGACTTTTCTGCACTTTCCATAGAAGAGTGGCGTGCGGTTTATGCGGAGAGCTGTTACCATTCGGTGGTAATAAGCGCATTTGACGGTACAGAAAACATTTCTGAAACGCCTGAGCTCATAAAGAACAAGTGGCTTTTTGACGTAGGACGCGCCATATGCCGTAATGAAAAAATAAGAATTAACGGCAAATATCTTGATGAATTATTGTCGGAAAACGGCCTTAACTATATAATATTAAAAGGCTTTGCATCCGCATCGTATTATCAAGATCCTGATAAGCGTATGCTTGGAGACCTCGACTTTTTGGTAGCTTCAGAGCAGAGACAAGAGGTTGAGGAACTTCTTGTGAAAGAGGGCTTTAACAAAAGCCTGGAAGGACATTCTCACCACACTCTTTTTCAAAAAGAAGGTGCAGATTTTGAAATGCACCACAGAGTTGCGGGAATACCTGACGGAAAAGCAGGCAAGGTGTTTAGCGAGTTTTTTGCGGACGCTTTGTCAAAATTTATCGACGATGGTTTTCACAACCCCTTGCCTGAGATTCACGGTGCGGTAATTCTTCTACATACCATCCATCATATGACTGTAGATGGCTTGGGTCTTAGACATTTATGCGATTTCGCATATTTTGTAGATAAAACTGCAAAGGAACCGTTTTGGGAGGAAAAATTACTTCCTCTTTTCAAAGAGAGCGGAACGTTGTGTTTTGCCGCCGCAATAACCAAAACCTGCGCAAAATACTTAAAGACTGCCTGTCCTGATTGGGCAGAGGCGGTGCCGGATTCACTATGTGATGATATTATCTTTGATATAATGTCCCTTGGCACCTTCGGCAGAAAAAACGAAGAGCGCAGAGCCGCAGGAAGAATGACGGTTAAAAGCGGTAAAAAGGGTAAGCTTGCTGCTATGCTTCACACCCTGCATAATACAATGCATACTACTTGTCCTATACTTGGCAAGGTTCCCATTTTGTATCCTTTTTGCTTTGTTTACAGAATAATTAAGTATCTTGTGCTTTCTGTTTTAGGCAAAAAGAAGTCTATTTTAAAAATTAGCGCAGAAGCCGATTCACGCAATAAGATATATGATAAGTTACACATTTTTGAGGTGAAATAAATGGAAATGAAATTTGATTACAGTGACGTGGGTTTCAAAGAAAACGGCAAATTAAAACTTTTAATAATAGTAGGTACAAGACCTGAGATAATTCGTCTTGCCGCCGTTATAAAAAAATGCCGTAAGTATTTTGACTGTATTTTAGCTCATACAGGTCAGAATTACGATTACAATCTAAACGGCGTTTTCTTTGAGGATTTAAAGCTTGATGCTCCTGAGGTTTATATGGATGCGGTAGGAGATGACCTGGGTGCAACAGTTGGAAATATTATTAACTGTTCCTACAAGCTTATGAATCAGATTAAACCGGACGCGCTTCTCATTTTGGGAGATACCAACTCTTGTCTTTCGGCAATTGCTGCAAAACGACTTCATATTCCTATTTTCCATATGGAAGCAGGAAACAGGTGCAAGGACGAATGTCTGCCTGAAGAGACCAACCGCAGAATAGTTGATATTATATCTGACGTTAACCTTGCCTATAGTGAACACGCAAGAAAATATCTTCACGAGTGCGGTCTGCCCAAAGAGAGAGTTTACGTAACAGGCTCTCCAATGGCAGAGGTGCTGAGTGAAAATTTAAAAGAGATAGAAAAGTCCGATATACTTAAAAAACTTTCTCTTAAAAAGGGTAAATATATTCTTCTGTCTTGTCACAGAGAGGAAAATATTGATACCGAAAAGAATTTCCTCTCGCTTTTCAGTGCTATTAATAAAATTGCAGAAAAATATGATATGCCTGTTTTATATTCTTGTCATCCACGCTCTAAAAAGCGTCTGGAGGAAAATGGATTCAAGCTTGATAGCAGAGTAATCTGCCACGAGCCCCTTGGATTTCATGATTACAACTCTCTTCAGATGAATGCTTTTGCGGTAATTTCCGATTCAGGCACTCTTCCTGAGGAAAGCTCTTTCTTTACTTCTATAGGAAAGCCTTTCCCTGCAGTTTGCATCAGAACTTCAACAGAAAGGCCTGAGGCTCTTGACAAGGCTTGTTTTGTACTTGCAGGAATTGACGAAAAATCTCTTCTTCAGGCGGTAGAAACTGCGGTTACTGCAAATAGTGACGGAGATTTTGGCATACCTGTTCCTGATTATGTTGACACCAACGTTTCCACTAAGGTGGTAAAACTTATTCAGTCTTATACAGGTGTAGTAGATAAAATGGTTTGGAGAAAATTTTAATGGAAATACTAAAAATTAAACCTGCCTACAAAGATTATCTTTGGGGCGGAGAAAGACTCAAAAAAGAGTACGGCAAGGAGACAGATATGTCTCCCTTGGCAGAAAGTTGGGAGTTAAGCGTTCACCCGGATGGCCCTAGCGTAATTGTTGGAGGCGAATATGACGGAAAGACCTTAAAAGAGTATTTAGACGAAAATCCAACTGCTTTAGGCGAGGCAAACTCTACGGGAGAGCTGCCTATTCTTATTAAACTTATAGATGCCGAGGACAATTTAAGCATTCAGGTACATCCTGATAACGAAATGGCTAAAGAGCTTGAAAACCAAAACGGCAAGACAGAAATGTGGTACGTTGTGGATGCAAAGCCTGACGCCAAAATTATTTTTGGTATGAAAGAGGACACCCAAAAGAGTGTTGTAGAAAAGGCAATAAAGGAAAACACAGTGCTTGACCTTCTTTCTGTAAACGATTCTAAAAAAGGAGACGTTTTCTTTGTTGAGGCAGGTACTATTCACGCCATTGGTAAGGGCAACCTTATTGCAGAAATTCAGCAAAACTCCAACGTTACATATAGACTTTACGATTACAACCGTAAAGGTAAAGACGGCAAAACAAGAGAACTGCATATAGAAAAAGGCCTTAAAGCCTCAGATACCAAGGCGGTTAAAAACCACGAAACACCAAGCCTTTCAGACGGCACAAGACTTTTAGCCTCTTGCGAATATTTTGCAGTTAGAGAATTAAAGTTAAACGGCGAGTTTACCTTTAACACAACCAAGAAAAGCTACTGCGCTCTCTTAAACGTGGGCGGCAGTTCAAAGATAGACGGGGAAGATTTCTCCCAAGGCCAGTGCCTCTTTATTCCTGCCGCCGACGGACAGGTAAAACTGGAAGGTAACAGCACAATTCTTATAACAGAGACTTTATAATATTCTAATTATTTTTTTACATTGTTTTATAGCGTAGTCAAGGGCGATTTTGGTGCCGCTTTTGCGAGTGGTTGGAGCGCTCTGCTCGTCATAATAAACTATGCAATAATGGCTATTATCTATCATCTCATAATTACGCTCAACATAAGAGGCTCTGCCTGAATTCAATATCTTTTCGGAGAAATAAGTGTCATCGTAGCTTTCCAGCAAATAATTTTTATAATCCTCACTTATGTATGGATATTCTGCTCGCACATAAATTCGTTTTATGTGCGGGTATTTTTCTTTTATTTTGGTAACAGTTTCGCGGCACAGGCTATTGAATCGGCTTTTACTACCAAATAGAAAAGTATCGACTTCTTTCTCGATAATAAGCTTCTCAACTGTGTTGAAAAGTTTTAATTTTAGTTCCTCGGTTTCATTTATATTTCTATGTCCAAAAAAGCAACAAGTATTTTTCTTCATAACATTCCCCTTAAAAGATTATAGATATACAGTGTATCTATAATCAACATTGTAACACATAATGTATTTAAAATAAACATACAATATGTTTATTACGAGGTGAATTTATGGCTATCAAAAGTGTTTCAATAAGAATTGAAGAAGAAATGTTAAATAAACTTTCACATATCGCTGATTACGAAGGTAGAAGCGTAAACAGTCAAGTGCTTGTTTTAATAAGAGAAAGCATAAAAGCTTTTGAAGATGTAAATGGCGCTATTAACGGAGAAATTACTCCTGCTTCAAATGTAAAACCTACTCGCAAATAATAAAAAACTCTCTGCTAAATTTCAGCAGAGAGTTTTTTGTTTGATTAATTTTCGTTAGTTGACTTTAGAGTGTGTTTAAAGTAAAAAGATTAATTATAAATTTTTATAGAAGTTTACTGCAAGTTGGTCGCAGCGTTCGTTTTCTTTATGTCCGTTATGGCCTTTTACCCAATTAAATGTTACCTCGTGGGTGTCTAAAAGGGGCAAAAGAGTTTCCCACAAATCTACGTTTAAGGCCGGCTTCTTGTCGGCTTTTTTCCAACCGTTTTTCTGCCAGGAATATACCCAACCATTTAAAATGGCGTCGCATACGTATTTAGAATCGGTAGTCAGTTTTACAACGCAAGGTTCTTTTAAAGCGGAGAGGGCTTTTATCACGGCGGTTAATTCCATACGATTGTTGGTGGTTTCTTTTTCGCCGCCGCAAAGCTCTTTTTCCTTGTCCCCATAACGAAGAATAGCGCCCCAACCCCCAGGACCGGGATTTCCTGGACATGCGCCGTCTGTAAAAATTTCTATATATTTTCTTGTCATATAAATCACCTAATATTTACGGTAACTGCCGATAACCTTGCCCAGAACCGAGGGGTTTTCAGGGTAGATAGGAGAAAAATCAGGATTTTCAGGCATAAAGATTACTTTGCCGTCTTTTATAAGAAGTCTCTTAACGGTGGCTTCGTCGCCGTCCATACCAATTACAATATCTCCGCTTCTGGTGGGGGCGTCTTTATCGGCAACTACGATGTCGCCGTCCATAATTCCTATGTCTCGCATACTAAAGCCCTCTACGCGCAAAGCGAAAAGACTGCCTGAGTTGGTAGTGGGGTAGGGAATATAATCCTCTATTTCTTCTACCGCCAAAATAGGTTGACCTGCAGTTACTCTGCCAAGGACGGGAACCTGAGCGGTGGCGGTGCTGCCTGCAATACGAATTGCCCTGGAAAATCTAGGGTCGCGCTCTATGTAGCCGTTTTCCTCTAACGCACCTAAAATGGCGTGAACCGTTGAGGTGGACTTAATGCCTGTAGCAGTACAAATTTCTCGCACTGAGGGTGGAATTCCATTTCCCAAGGTTTTTACAAGAAAGTTATAAACGGCACCTTGTTTTTCACTAAGTGTAGGTCTCGACATTACACTTCCTCCTACCGAACAAATATTCTTTTTTAATTATAGCACGAAATGTTTATTTTATCAACTCTTTTTAAAAATTCCTTTTAGACCCAATATAACCAGAAGACCGCCGAAGATTTTTCCCATAAGATTGGCTCCTAAAAACTTAGAAAGAAAAAAGCCGCCTAAGGCTCCTATAAGGCCGAAAAGGGAGAAAATTAAAACTTTTTTCCACTTTATTTCTTTTTTTATGGCGTATATAATTACAGATACCGTGCCAATTGGTATGAAAAACAGAAGGTTTATTCCTTGTGCTTTTAGTTGGTCCATACCAAGAATTGCCGAAAGATAAATAAGGAGTACTCCGCCGCCGCCCAGACCCATGGCGCCGATTACTCCTGACAGAAATCCTGCAATAATTCCCCAAATCATCTGAAAAACATTCTCACTCCTGCAAAAATCATAAAGGCACCAAAAATACGGCCTAAGTTTTTAGAGGTTATTTTTTTCATTATAAATGTGCCTACCACTGCTCCTGCGACCCCTGAGGGAATATAAGGAAGAGGGTCTGTGAGAGCAACTCTGCCCTCCCACAAATATAGAATGGCGGAAAAAACCGCAAGAGGAAGAATTACTGCAACGGCATTTGCGTGAGCCTCTTTTTTATCAAGACCCAGTTTTCGCAAGGACGGCACCGCAACTGTGCCCCCTGCCGCACCTAAAAGTCCGTTTATGAGTCCTGTAAGAGAGCCTAAAACGGCGGTTAAAAAAGTTTTTTTCATAAATTGATACCTCAAGGGTATTATTTGTAAAAACCCTTTAAATATAGATGCGACTTGCAAGTTTTAAAAAAATATGATAAAATTTAAAATACTCGAGGTGATAGTATGAAAATTAAATCGGGATTTATTAAAAGAACGGTGGGCGGTAAGATTATTGCCGTTGCCGTGGGAGAACGCTGCAAGGAAATTGACGGCATGATTACCCTTAACGATATGGCAGGATTTATCTGGGACCAGTTGGAAAACGACGTTACAAAAGAAAAGATAGTATCTGCCGTTTTAAAGGAATATGAGACCGACAAAGAAAGAGCGGAAAAGGACGTATCGGCATTTATAGAGCGTTTAAGAGAAGCAGGGATTTTAGATGAGTAATTTTGATTTTTCAGCAGAGGAATTAGCGCCTGTAATTTTGGAGGTAATAGAAAAAGAGGGTAGTTTCAGACTTTTTCCCAAAGGGGAAAGTATGAGACCTACTATTTGTCAGGGGGAAGATTCTGTTATTTTAGTAGCGCCTGAAAACCTCAAAAAATACGACATAGTTTTTTACAAACGCCAAAACGGGCAGTACGTAATACACAGAATAATGAAAATAAAAGACCATAGTCTTACCCTTGCAGGAGATAATCAGTTTTTTACAGAACAAGGGGTTAAAAAAGAGAGGGTAATAGCCAAGGTTGGCGGTATTTACAAAGGAGAAAGACTTATAAAGGCAGACAGTTTAAATTACAAAATAAAGTCTTTTCTTCTGGTTAGCGCCAAACCTTTAAGACGTGTTTTGGGCGGAATAGGCAGAAGATTAAAAAAATACTTGATTTTTAAAGGTAAATAGGGTATAATACTTTACAGATAATGTAAGCAAAGGAGAGTGGGGCGACCCGCTCTTCGTTTTTTGTATGACAAAACAGAAAGGAAGATGTTTTTGGCAGGAGTAGCAGAAAGAGTTTTTACTCTTATTAAAGAAACTGTTGAAGCACAAGGGGTTAGTCTTTGGGACGTTAGATACTTAAAGGAAGGCGCTTCTTATTATCTGAGAGTATTTATAGATAAAGAAGAGGGCATTTCTATAGATGACTGCACCAAGGTTAATCACGCAATAGACCCTATTATTGACGAGGCAGACCCTATAGATAATTCCTATTATTTAGAGGTTTGTTCTACAGGACTTGAGAGAGAACTTGTACGCCCGGAACATTTTTATGCTAAACTGGGCGAGAAGATAAAGTTGAAGCTTTATAAGGCGCTGGATGGAGCAAAAGAGTTTAGCGGCATTTTAAAAGACTTTGACGGCAAAGAGATTACTGTTACGGTGGATGAAAAAGAAATGAAATTTGCACGTAACGAAATTTCTGTTTGCAGACTTGACGATTTTAATTAATATTTTGGAGGTATAAAGGAAAATGGCTAGAAAGGTAAAAACAGTTGACCAAAACAAAGAATTTTTTGCGGCACTTAAAATAATGGGAGAAGAAAAGGGAATTCCTGCAGAGTATTTAGCAGAAAAAATCTCTGCCGCAATTATCGTAGCACTCCGCAAGGACTACGGTTCAGTAGAAAACATAAACTGCATTATTGATACTGAAAACGAAATATTTAAAGTAATTCTTCGCAAGGACATTGTAGAAGAGGTTGAAAATCCAAAGACTCAGATTCTTCGCGACGAGGCTAAAAAGCAGTACAAAGCAAAGGCTACAGACGAGTTTGTAGAAATTGAAATGGATACTCGTCAGTTTGGCAGAATTGTTGCTCAAACTGCAAAGCACGTTATTCGTCAGGGCATCAGAGATGTTGAACACAGCCAGACTTTAAGCGAGTTCCAGGCTCATAATCGCGAACTTCTTACTGCAGTTGTTCAGAAAATTGACCCTAAGACAGGAAACGCAATTGTTTTAATCGGCAAGAGCGAAGCAACCCTTCCAAAACTTGAACAGGTACCTGATGAAGAGTTAAAGGAAGGCGACCATATCAAGGTGTACGTAGTTGACGTTAAGGACACCGAAAAAGGTCCTAAGATTATGATTTCAAGAACCCATCCGGGTCTTGTTAAGAGACTCTTTGAGGCTGAGGTTCCAGAAATATTTGACGGAACAATTGAAATTAAATCTATTTCACGTCAGGCAGGTTCCAGAACAAAAATGGCAGTATATTCTGCTAATCCTGAAATTGACCCTGTTGGTTCTTGCATTGGACCTAAGGGTGCAAGAGTTAACACTATTGTTGAAGAACTTGTTGGCGAGAAAATTGACATTGTAAAATACTCAGAAAATCCTGTGGAGTTTATTTCCGAAGCACTTTCTCCTTCAAAGGTTGTTTCTGTGGAAATTATCAGCGAAGAGCCAAAGGTTTGCAAGGTTACAGTTCCTGATTCTCAGCTTTCTCTTGCTATTGGTAACAAGGGACAGAACGTAAGACTTGCTGCTAAGCTCACAGGTTGGAAGATAGACATCCGTCCAGAAAGCGGATTTTACGGAGAAGAATAATCTAGAGTTTATCGGAGGAATATATATGCAACAACGAAAAGTGCCTCTCAGACAGTGCGGCGGTTGCGGAGAGCAAAAGCCTAAAGGAGAACTTGTGAGAATAGTTCGTTCCCCTGAGGGAGAAATTTTCTTTGACCCTACGGGAAAGAAAAACGGCAGAGGCTCATATATTTGCAATAATAAAAAATGCTTTGAAAAAGCACTTAAGGCCAAGCGCTTTGAAAGGGCTTTCGGTGTGGCAATTCCTGATGATGTAGTAGAGAAAATTTTGGAGGAAATCGACGGTGAATAGTCCTATGCTTTCTTTACTGGTGTTTGCGTCCAAGGCAAGACGTCTCTCTTATGGGACCCACGCCACGATGTACGCTATCGACTCAGGCAAAGCAAAACTTGTTTGTGCCGCCTGTGACATTTCCGCCAAAAGCGTAAAAGAGCTTAGATTTAGTGCTGATAAAAAGAATATTCCGGTAATTGTTCTTGAAGGAATAGATATAGAAATGCTATCTAAAGCCGTTGGAAAGAATTGCGGAATATTAGCCGTTAAGGATGACGGCTTTGCCGATGCTTTGTTGGAAAAGCAAGGCAAATAAACCAAGGAGGAATTAGTTTATGGTAGAAAAAATTAAATTAAGCGCTTTGGCTGCCGATTTTAAAATGGTATCTAAAGACTTAACTGCTATTATAAAAGAATATACAGGCACCGAGAAAAAATCCGGTGCATCCCTCTTGCCTGAAGAGCAAAACATAGTTTTTGATGCTTTAACAACTAAAAATCAGGTTAAAAGCTTTAAGGATTATTTTGCTACAGGCGAGAAGGCAAGAGCTGCTGAGGAAGAAGCAAGAAAAGCAGACAAGGAAAGAAAACTTGCTGAACAGATGGCTATTTTTGAGCAGTTAAAGGCTGCTCAGGAAGCAGAGATGTCTGCAAAGAAAGCGGCTAAAGAAGCGGCTAAGAAGGCAGAGGAGCCAAAGAAAGAGACTCCTAAAAAGGCAGAAGAACCTAAGATGGCAGAGACCAAAAAGGTTGAGTCTAAGACCGAAAAGAAAGAAGAGGCTAAGCCTGTAGAGCACAAGCCTTCTGACCCAAAACCTTTTGCGCCTCGCGTTAAGGATGAGAAGAAGGCAGGCGCCGCTCCAAACAGAGGTCCTGCAGAAGTGCGCCACGTTGACACTCGCGTATCTAACGTAGATATGGAGCGTTACAATGAAAAGTACGAAAATATTGCTCCTGCAAACTCTATGAAGGACAATATGCAGAGAAAACAAAAGATTAATCAGAAATCTCAGAACTATCGTAGACAAGAAAAGTCCAAAAAAGAGATTGAGGCAGAGAAAATGCGCCGCATTCAGCTTGAGCGCATTAAGAAAACTCCTATTACCGTTACTGTTGGCGATGAAATCACAGTAGGAGAACTTGCTGCTGCCCTTAAGAAGACTGCAGCAGAGGTTATTAAAGAACTTATGAAACTGGGTATGATGGCAAGTGTTAACCAGACCATCGACTATGATACTGCAGAAATTGTTGTTACCGAAATGGGCGCAAAAATCGAAAGAGCGGTTGTTCTTACCATTGAAGAGCAGATAATGGACGAAACCGAAGATACCGCTGAGAGCCTACGTCCCAGAAGTCCTGTAGTTGTTGTTATGGGACACGTTGACCACGGTAAGACTTCACTTCTTGATGCTATCAGAAATACCGCGGTTACCGACACAGAAGCAGGCGGTATTACTCAGCACATTGGTGCTTACAGAGTTAATTGCAAGGGTCAGGATATCACATTCCTTGATACTCCCGGCCATGCGGCATTTACCTCTATGCGCCAAAGAGGTGCTATGGCAACAGATATTGCTATTTTAGTTGTTGCGGCAGACGATGGTATTATGCCACAGACCATTGAGGCTATAAACCACGCTAAAGCTGCTAACGTTCAGATGATTGTAGCAATTAATAAAATGGATAAACCTGAGGCTAACCCTGACAGAATATTGCAGCAACTTACTGAGCACGAGGTTGTTCCTGAACAGTGGGGCGGTGACGTTATTTGCGTTCCTGTTTCTGCAAAAACTCACGAAGGAATCGACGCTCTTCTTGAGAACGTTCTTTTAGTTGCAGAAATGATGGAACTTAAGGCTAACCCTGACAGAAGAGCTAAGGGTGTTGTTATAGAGGCTCGTCTTGACAAAGGCAGAGGTCCTATTGCTACATTACTTGTTCAAAACGGAACACTTCATTCCGGAGATATTATCGTTGCAGGAACTGCAGTTGGTAGAGTTCGTGTAATGACTAACGAAAAGGGAAAAGCGTTAAAAGAAGCAGGCCCTTCTGTGCCTGTTGAAATTGCAGGACTTGCAGAAACTCCTTCTGCAGGAGACGTGTTTGATGCCGTATCTGATGAGAGACTTGCTCGTGAGCTTGTTGAACAGAGAAAGCAGAAGATTAAAGATGAGAAATTCAACGCCGCTCAGAAGGTTACTCTTGACAACCTATTTGAGAAATTTAACGAGGGCGATTTGAAAGAACTAAACATTATTGTTAAAGCCGACGTTCAGGGCTCTGTTGAAGCAGTTAAAGAGTCTCTTGTTAAGCTTTCTAACGACGAGGTTCGTGTAAACGTTATTCACGGAGCAGTTGGTGGAGTTAACGAAACCGACGTTATGCTTGCTCAGACTTCAGGCGCTATTATCGTAGGCTTTAACGTTAGACCTGATGCGGTTGCAAAGGCGGCGGCAGAAAAGGACGGCGTAGATATTCGCCTTTACAGAATTATTTACGAGGCTATTGAAGAAATTGAAGCCGCTATGAAGGGTATGCTTGCTCCTAAATATCGTGACGTTGATATGGCTTCTATTGAGGTTCGTTCAACCTTTAAGATTTCAGGTGCAGGTACCATTGCAGGTTGTTACGTAACATCCGGTAAGGTAACAAGAGCTTGTAACATTCGTGTTGTTCGTGACGGTATTGTTATTGCCGAAGACAAGATTGATTCTCTACGTCGCTTTAAGGATGACGTGAGGGAAGTTGCTCAAGGTTACGAGTGTGGTATCGGTCTTGAGAAATTTGCCGATATTAAGGACGGAGACATATTTGAAGCTTATATTGTAGAAGAATATAGAGATTAGGGGAAAAAATATGCCAGGTTTTAAAATAAGCCGAATTACTTCGGATATAAAAATTGCCCTGTCGGAACTGCTTCGCGATATAAAGGACCCTAGAGTCAGCAAAATGCTTAGCATAGTAAAACTTGACGTATCAGGCGACCTTTCTTATGCTACAGTTTACGTCAGTGCAATTGAGGGAAGTGAAAAAACAAAGGAATCGGTTAAGGCGCTAAAGGGCGCCGCAGGATTCTTGCGCCGTGAGCTTGGAAGCAGGCTTTCACTCCGCAAGGTCCCCGAACTTCGTTTTGTTGCAGACGACTCTATTGAAATCAGTGCAAATATATCAAAAATCGCAAACTCTTTTATTTACAAAAACGAGGAGGAGAATGAAGATGAGTAGCTGTGAAATGCAGACACTGGCTTCTCTTTGTGAGTTTTTAAAGAGCAATGATGATTATGTTATTTTGACCCATGCATCTCCTGACGGAGATACTTTGGGAAGCGGTTATGCGCTTAAATACGGACTTGAAAGCTTGAACAAGAGAGCACAGGTGGTTTGTTGCGACAAAATTCCTCACAAGTACGATTATTTTATTGAGGACAGTAACGTGGATTTTGTGCCTAAAACTGTTGTTGCCGTAGACGTTGCCGACCTTAAACTTTTAGGAGATATTTATAGTCAGTTTGAAGGCAGAATAGACCTTTGCATCGACCATCATATTTCAAACACAAAGTATGCAAAAAGACTTTATCTTGATTCCGGTGCAGCAGCAGCGGCAGAGTGTGTTTTTGAAATATTGGACGAGTTGGGAGCAACCTTCGACCGAAAAACCGCCAATGCACTATACACAGGACTTTCCACAGACACAGGTTGTTTTAAATATGCCAGTGTAACTGAAAAAACTCACAGAATTGCTGCAAAATTGCATAAAATCGGTGTTGATGCAGCAGAAATAAATCGTATAATGTTTGACACCAAGTCCAAGAATCGTTTAGAACTTGAAAAACTTGTGTTAGAAAAGGCCGAGTACCATTTTGGAGATAAATGTATGGTTCTTTCGGTAACCTCTAAAATGCAAAGAAGGACAGGCTGCGACCTGACCGAGCTAGAGGGAGTTGCTTCTATGTCTCGCTCGGTGGAAGGCGTAATTGCAGGGGTTTCCATAAAGCAGGTGGCAAAGGACAAATTTAAAATTTCCATGAGAACATACGACCCACTTGATGCCTCAAACATCTGTAAAGAACTAGGCGGCGGCGGTCACAAGGCTGCGGCAGGCTGCACTCTGACAGGCCGATTAAGCACGGTTAAAGCTCAGGTTCTTGCGGCAGTAAAAAAGGAAATGGAGCTTAAAAATGCAGGGGATACTACTGATAGATAAACCCAAAGACATAACCTCTTTTTCTGCAGTAAGAAAAATTAAAAGATTATGCTGTGAAAAAAGGGTTGGCCATACAGGAACTCTTGACCCTTTGGCTACAGGTGTTTTGCCTATATTCGTGGGCAGAGCAACCGCACTTTCATCCTTTCTTCTTGATGCAGATAAAGAATATATAGCAAGGGTGCGCTTAGGCGTTTCTACAGACAGCTGTGATATTACAGGCAAGGTAATAAAAGAAAACCAAGTAAAAGTCACAGAAGAAGAACTTTTAGAGGTGGTAAATTCCTTTAAAGGAGAAAGCCAGCAGGTGCCACCGATGTTTTCTGCACTAAAAAAAGACGGTGTTCGTCTTTACGACCTTGCACGTCAGGGCAAAGAGGTGGAAATAGAGCCAAGGAAAATTACCATATTCAGTATTGAGTTAAGTGACTTTGATGGGGTAGAGTTTAACATAAAAGTTAAATGTTCTAAAGGGACGTACATAAGGTCTCTTTGCCGAGATATAGGAGAAAAACTTTCCTGTGGAGCCACTATGACAGAGCTCAGAAGAACCGCAACCTCAGGCTTCCACATTAAAGACTGTATGCCTTTAGACCAACTTACTGAAGAAAACATTAAAGATTATCTTGAAAATGAAGAGAAGGCTGTTGAATTTTTGAGAGAAATTCAGGTTACAGAAAAACAGGCTCTTAGATTTTCAAACGGCGGACAGTTAAGTTTCGAAAGATTAAAGGCCACTTTAAACACGGAGAACGAGCTTTTAAGAGTTAAATATAAAGATTTGTTTTTAGGTCTGGGCAGAGCCGATTTAGAAAAACAGGAACTGGCAATTAAATGTGTAATAAACACTATGAAATAAAGGAGTGAATTTAAGTGAGCCAATATGCAATAGCCCTTGGTATGTTTGACGGAGTCCACCTTGGTCATCGCGCCGTTTTAAACTCTGCCATTTCAAGCGGTTTTATTAGCGTTGCGGTTACCTTTAATTCGCTTCCCATTAAGGCTGGTGGAGTTTTAATGACACCCTCTGTTAAGGAGGAAGCTTTAAAATCCTTAGGTGTAGAAATTGTTGATTTTCTGGATTTTGAAAGTATTAAAGACTTAGAACCCACTGAATTTTTAGACAGACTTTGTGAGAAATATAAGGTTGGAAAAATTTCTTGCGGATTTAATTACCGTTTTGGAAAACACGCAGAGGGCGACACTACTCTTCTTAGAGCCTACTGCCAAGAAAAAGAAATCTTGTTTGACGAGATTCCCCCTGTGACACAAAAGGGCACACCTGTTTCTTCCAGTCTTATAAAAGAACTGTTGAAAGAGGGAGAGACAGAGAAAGCAGAGGAACTTTTAGGAGAACCCTTCTTCTTTACCGCAAAGGTAGAAAAGGGAGACCAACGGGGAAGAACAATGGGATTTCCCACTGCAAACCAAAAATATCCTGAAAATTATGTAACCTTAAAAAAAGGTGTTTATCAAACCGTGGTTACCATAGGCGGAAAGTCCTATGATGCCGTTACAAATATAGGGGTAAGACCAACATACCCCAAAGACTTTATAACTGCAGAAAGCCACATAATAAATTATTGTGGCGACTGCTATGGAAAAGAAATGAAAACACAGATTATAAAGTTCTTACGCGAGGAAAAGGTTTTTGCTAACATAGATGAACTTAAAGAAGCAATAGCGGAAAACCTAAGAGAAGTAAAGGAAAATTCAAAAGCAAAATAAAAAGCCGTATGTAAAGATAACATACGGCTTTTTTGCGCCCCTAAGCGAATGACGAGGGCACTATTCCTGACTTTCTATAACAGAGAGAGGGTCAATAGATTTACTGTCTTTAAACATTTCTAAATGTAGGTGTGCGGCATCCACACATTCACTGGGAACCAGGTCTACAGTGCCAAGCTTTTGGCCTAAGGTTACTGTGTCTCCTTCGGAAACTAAAACATTTTTGTTTAGTCCACAATAACGGGCAACAAGAGAATTTCCGTGGTCTATTTCAATATATATGCCAAGAAGAGAATCGTTTATTACTGCAACAACTGTTCCGTTTCCGCATGACTTAACGCTTGTCCCTTTGTCACAGGTAATATCAACGCCTTCGTGGTATCTCATATCTTTATAGGTGTTGGAAAATTTAAGTTCACTGTCGCTAAAGGATTTACCTATGTCGCCATTTAAGGGAAAAGCAAAGGTTGTTGCAACAGGCAGCTCTTGCTCTTCTGTTTTTTCTTCTGTGGACGAGGTCTCTTCACTTGAATAATAAAGTTCGCTTGCATCTCCTTGCACCTGTGCGTCAGAAGACGTGTCGGTCTCCGGAGAATAGTAAGAAGTAATATCGGAACTGTTATTAAGCTCGGACGTTTCAGGGCCTTTCACACCGGACCAAGCAGACCATACGGCGCCACCTATTGCCAAGAGACAAAGGCATACAACAAAATAAAATGATTTGCCTTTAGAAAAACCTGCAGATTTTTGATTATAATATTTCATAAATTTTACCGCCTTCCGAGTTTATTTTCGCCTCTTTTAATATTTTTTATGCAAAAAATTAAATAATTTTTTAAAATTAGTTCACAAAAAGATAAAAATCATGGAGTATTATAAATTACGCAGATTAAGAAAGCCGCAATTCTTAATTTGCAGGGACATTATGTACCTACTCATAAACCCCTCGAAATAGGAAAAAGCACCGTGGGAACGGTGCTTTTTTCATTTTAAGGCAAAAATTTACAAAAGTATTAAAAAGGGGTAATAGTTTGTAATTAATTTGATATAAAATCGTAACTCAAATGAAAAGACTTTTATGAAATCCTTGATATATAATATTAATATCAAATTATCGGAGGTGGGAAAATGAAACGAAGAATTCTTTCTTTTGCATTGATTTGCATGGTAATGCTTTTAAGTTTTAGTTTTCCTACTGCTACTGCTCAGGTTAAGGCGCAGACCATTGCCGAAACAGATTCCTTAAGATTTGAAAATATGCTTAATCACAACTATCTTTTTGGAGACGATTTTAACGACATCAACAAGGTTGTTGACAAAAGCATAATACCTCTTCTTGATAAACGAGACGGAGACTTTATAAGAGAAGATATTGTTAAAAGCTTTGTGGAAAATATGTATGACTTTGATATTGAAGGTTATGCGCCAAACACAAACGCTCCTTTAAGAGATGGTTACATCTTTATAATGCCAATGGGTTATGAAAACATTTCTCATAAAATAATTTCTGTCAGCGCAAATGACCTTCTTTATTGTGTGGTTTCAGAAATTACTTTCATCACCCACGACGGCGAAACCGAGACCGCTACTTGCGAGACTGTTTTCTTAGAAAATCAGAATTCTGCTTTTGGTTATAATATAATCTCTGCAAACATTTCAGAATAAAATAAAAGACCCGATAAAAATCGGGTCTTTTTTATTTTGCAATTATTACTTATCTTCAGCCTCTTTAGATGAAACAGGAGCAGATGAGGATGATGATTCAGCTTCAACCAGAGTATCTACAACAGAAACTTTTGTTAGACCGTTGTTTTTAACAGTTAAAGAAACTTCTTTGGTTTTGCTCTCGGTGGTGTAGCCTGAAGGCACGGTTTGTGTTAAGGTGTAATCGCCAAAGGGTAGGCCTTCCTTAGAGAGTATGCCTTTTGAATCGGTCTTGCCAAGCTTATACTCAGTGCCGCTCTTTTTATTTGTTGCCTTAAATTCCACGCCGGAAATGGCTTTGCCGTTGTTGTCGTTTAAAGTGATTTCTAAACAAGCCGCCATTCTTATATTGCTTGGTGTGGTTATAACTTTTAATGGCCACTGTGGGTCAGGTCCGAAATGCATACGCTCAACAGCACAGAATTCAGGGCCGTTATCGTTGCCTACGTGATAAACCCAGTGATAACCGTTTTTATAACCGGCATAAACAGACACGTGCATACCAACGTCTTTTTTATCTAAAGCGTTGCACATTACCATAATAGAACCAATTGGAATTTCTTCCTTAGGTGTAAAGTGAAGGTAACCTGCGCCGTCTTTATATACAGAGAAATCAATATATCTTGAATAGCCCTTGCTTACCCATTTTTTTGCCGCCTTATACATATCGTCTGCCCATACAGACCTTTCAGGTCGGTCAAGGAAAGAGGTATCAATTCCTGCAACGTTAGGCAGATAATTGAAATAAACGTAAGTAACAAAGGATGCGCAAACCAGACCGCCTGAACGTTCAAAATATTTAATATCAGGCTTGCCCTGAGAGTTTGTTTCATAACCTGTAGCAACTCCGCCGTAGCCTATTTTGGAAAGCCAACCCTTTGCTCTTTTGGTGGAAGCAAGGCGATATTTCCACATTTCACCGTCGGCAATATGTTTCTTTATGTTATAGCCTGTGTAGATTAAAGAATCCATAAACACGTTATCGTTAATGTCCATATTGGTGTTATATGTGTAGTTGGTTTGTGGCTTTGGTGCAGTGGTTGTTGTAGAAGTCGGCTTGCTACTTGTAGTAGGCTTTGGTTTGCTGCTAGACGCAGGCTTGCTGCTGGATGCAGGCTTACTACTGGATGCAGGCTCACTGCTTGACGACTCTTCAAGGCTAGAAACCTCACTGGAAGATTCTATAACAGAGGAGCTTTCTATTTCTATGGTAGGGGTTTTATTCTTTTTGCAGCCCACTAATAAAACAAGTGAAAATACTAATGCAAAAGCAAGAATTCGTTTAATCATATTTCCTCCTAAAAAATACAACGTACGACAATACAATACCATTATTTCGACTAAAAGTCAAGTTTTTAGGGGTTTACAAAATATTCTAAATGATTTATAATGGAAATAGTTTTTAAGACAGGTGATAAAAGTGAAAAGCAATTATATTTCTGCTTCAGTTATTAAAAGACTGCCCAGATACTATCGCTTTCTGAAAGAACTTAAAAGTCAGAATATTACTCGTGTTTCTTCAAGTGAACTTGCAGAAAAAATGAAACTTACCGCAAGTCAAATTCGTCAGGACCTTAACTGCTTTGGAGGCTTTGGTCAACAGGGTTACGGTTATAATATTGATATGCTTTATGAAGAAATCGGAAATATATTAGGTTTTAACACTCTTTCGGATGCAATAATTATCGGTGTGGGAAAACTGGGCCTTGTGGTTTCTGAGAATATGAGTTTTGAAAAACTGGGCTTCAGACTAATAGGCGCTTTTGATAACAACCCTGAGATTATCGGCACAAAAACAGCTGACCTTACTATTTTAGACGTGGAAAAGCTTGAAGAGTTTTGTCTTTTACATAAACCTAAGGTTGCTATTTTGTGCGTTCCAACCTTTGCCGCTAAAGAACTTTCGGAAAAGCTTATAGAATTAGGTGTTGAGGGCTTTTGGAATTTCTCTCATTATGATATTTCCCTTTTGCACCCTGAGGTTTCGGTGGAAAACGTTCATCTTAACGATACTCTTGCAAGGCTCTCTTATAAAATTAAAAATAATAAATAAAGAAATCATCGCAAATAATATTTGCGGTGATTTTTTTATGCTCGTGTCAATTATCAGAACCTTTATAATGTACTTTTTTGTTATGTGTGCAATTCGGATTATGGGCAAAAGGCAAATAGGAGATATGCAACCGGGAGAACTTGTTGTAACTCTCCTTATTTCTGAAATTGCGGCAATTCCCTTACAGGATTCTTCTCAGCCTCTCCTTTTAGGCATTGTTTCCATGTTTACCCTTGTGTCTATTGAAATAATTATTTCAATATTTGCTATGAAAAGCCTTAAAATCAGAAAACTCATATCAGGCAAAAGCGTGGTAGTCATAAAAAACGGAGAGATAGACCAAAAGGCTATGAAAAAGGTGAGGCTTACAGTCCTTGATTTAATCGAGCTTTTAAGAGCTCAGGACGTATTTTCTCTTGACAGCGTGGCATTTGCGGTATTAGAGGTAAACGGAAGCCTTAGCGTTTTATTAAAAGAAGATAAGCAACCTGCTACGGTGGGAGACCTTAATATAAAAACCGCGAGAGAGGGTTTGCCTCTTCCTGTAATAAGTGACGGCAAAATAATAAAGGAGAGCATAAAAGCTCTCCAAATAAGTGAAACCAAGGTAAAGGAAATCATAAATGCCAATAAACTGCAAACAAAAGAGGTTTTTCTTTTAAACCTTGACAGATACGGCAACTTTACTTTAATTAAGAGGGATAATATATGAAAAGGCTTATAGCTAGTATTGTAATAATATTAATGTTAGGCGGTTTATCAATTTTGGGAAACGTCTTGACTGAAAAGCAGTATAAAAAAATAAATGCTTCTTTAAATCTTGCTAAAGAATCTGTTGAAAAAGAGGATTTTAAAGAAGCTAAAAAAATAATAAAAGAAATAGAAGAGGGTTGGCTTAAATCAGAAAGACGTCTTGCAGTGTTTATAAATCATCAGTTGCTTGACGAGGTAGGGTTAAAGCTTACGGTAATATACCCTTTTTGTGAAGCGGATACAAAAGCAGAATGTGCCGCCGCAATAAAAGAAGCCAAAATTGCCCTTGTTCATATGAAAAACGGACAAATACCATCTTTTGAGACGGTGATGTAATAGCAAAAGGCTTGTAAAATATTGACAATCACCATATCCTGTGTTATCATAAAGAAAAAGGGTGTATAAAATGAAAAGAATTTTTAAAATTGATTTTAAGTTTATGCACTGCTTTGATTTATATGTTTTTTATGGAAAACTAAAATTTATTTGGTAGTGCGTAAGCTTATTTTAACAGAGCTTACGCGCTTTTATTTTTACCTAATATAACCCATTTGTCGGAGGCTGAATATAATATGAAAAATTTCATTAGTATCTTTTGTTCTTTTTTGAGTCTTCTTATGCTTTGTTCCTGTAACTCGTACGATACCCCAACCCAAGCAGAATTTGAAGAACACTCAAAAAAGCAAGGCGTGGTTTTGGTAACCGATAAAACTGAATACATTTATCCCGAAGATACCATACGGTATAACGTGGTAAACTATAGCGAAGAAACCTATTTGTTTGAAAATGATATGGCTATATTAGAGATTTATGTAAATGGCAAGTGGGAAAAAGTTTCATTTAACGGTGTCCATACTTACGAGGCTTGGAGCCACGAATTAGGGTTAAATGAACAATCAACTTTGCCTTTGGAAAAAAATTTAGAAGAACACGAAAGAGGAAGAAAAGAAACAGGTATAGGAAATAACAGAAAACGACTGAAAAAAGGTTACTATAGAATAGTAAGAGATGGCTGTGTTTCAAATATTTTCTTTATTTCTTGAATGTTTTATTTTTTGGAGGTGTATTTTAATGAAAAAAATGATTGTAAGTTACGTTTTAATTTTTACTATTATGATGGTGTCGTTGGGAAATAGTTCGGCTTCAGCAATTAGTGCCGATAATACCGAACACAAACAAATATATAGATACGATGTTTCTACAGGTGAAGTTTCTACTGTAAAACGGCAAGACGTAATTACCAAAAAACAAACAGTCCAAACAAGGAGAACTGGCGACGGGGAAGAAGTGGCTTCTGTTAATCCTTGTCTATCAACAATTCCAGAACCGTCTCCCCGACATCTTTTGGGAAGCTGGACAAGAGTAAATTCTCCAAGAGTGTCATCTCAATACAGAAGCACAGTATATATAACATACACAAAAAACGGCAATACCTGTAGAGCCACTGGTTTTATGATAGGCCCTAGAGCAGTGGCAACCTGTGGACACGTTGTATATAGTCCAAACACAAATACTTATGCTTCTAATGTGGTTGTATATCCTGCTTATTCGGACTCAATAACACCGTATGGTTCTGCAACTGGAACTGCTTTTTTAATTAATGAAGGATGGTATGAAGACAATAGTTCAGAATATGACTGGGCTGTTATAGAACTAAATAGCAATATAGGCGATACTGTAGGATATATGGGATTTCGTTGGCAAGGCTCTTCATATAACGGAACTAATTTCATGTCTAATGGATATCCTGCGCTTGTTGGGGGAACAGATAATTATTATATGTATCGTTCTAATGGAACCGTTACAACAACCTATACGAGAGTATTATATAGTAACAACACGAATTCAGCAGAAGGCATGAGCGGCGGACCGGTATATATTGAAAGCGAAACGGCAGGTTATGTGGCAATCGCCTTAATATCTGGAGGAACACAAAGCGGAACAAATAATACTTATATCAGAATTACTGAAGAGGTATATGACTTGTTTGTTTCTTGTAGAAATGACAGAGTATAATAAAGCTTAAGTGTTTATATAAAAAAGGTCTCGCCTATACGGCGAGACCTTTTTGTTCTTATTCTTTTCCTAAAAGCCAGTCTACAGAAACTGAAAGTATTTCAGAAAGGGCTTTAAGTTCTATATCTGAAACAGGTCGTTTTTGTCCTTCTAATAACGACAGGGCAGGGGTGCTTATTTCAATGCCCATAAGCTGAAGTTTAGCAAGAAGGTCTTTTTGTTTCATGTCTTTTCTGTTGCGAGCAAGTGTTACTCGTGCTCCGACAATATTTTTGTTTCCAAGTTCTAATTTTCTCGGTTTCAAGACCTTCACCTCTTTCTAAATTTATTATATGTTAGAAAAAGGTTGATTTATTTGGTATTACCAAATATAATATAATTAATTTGGCTATACTAAATAAAAACTGTAAAGGAAGTAACAATATGGCAGATTACAAACAAATGTACTTAACACTACTTGATGCAACAGAAAAAGCGATAGAAACCTTAGTGAGTGCACAAAGGGCGGCAGAAGAAATTTATATCGATACGACAGACGAAAAAGAAAAGAAAGAACTTAAACTTGTTAAAAAACAATGAGTTAGATAAAAACAAGACAGTCAATAGACTGTCTTGTTTTTTGTGTACGGTGCTATCGCACCTATTAGTTGGAATCTTCTTAAAATTTACACAGAAAAATAAAAAAGACCACACCTTACGGCGTAGTCTTTTCTATTTTTGGCGCGCTGAAGAAGATTCCCTCCGGTGCTGTCGCACCTATCAGGCACACGTCGGCAAAAACAGTCCACCGGACTGTTTTCTTCCGAAAGCCAAGGGCTTTCTCCCTCCTTTTCGAATCTTCTTATATAGATGCACACAAAAATAAAAAAGACTACACCTTACGGAATAGTCTTTTTATTTTGGCGCGCTGAAGAAGATTCGAACTCCCGACCTTTTGGTCCGTAGCCAAACGCTCTATCCAGCTGAGCTATCAGCGCGTACACTTATTTTTGAGTGCCAAAATATAATACCACACTTTGTTTGAAATATCAAGTGTTTTTTTAAAAATTTTATTTTGGGTGTCATAATGTCAAAATGGAAAAATAAGGATTTGTTAATAACCTGTTTAAAACGGTGCAAAACTCGTTTAGTAACATTAACAGGTAACGGCAAACCGCCATTTTTCGACCTTTTCTTCAAAAAGTTTTCCACATTACCAACAGAGTTATTAACAATTGCTACGTTGCACAGGTTTACATAATAAAAATTTAAGTAAAAATTTTTACCGATTTTGCCTACAAAAATAGAGGATATGTTAATTTAAAAGACATATCCTCTATAATTTTTAGTCGGTATATTTAAGTGCTTCGGTAAACTTTTTATTCTTTCCTAAAAGAGCAACCTGATGGTTAACACAAGTAATAAGGTTCTGACAGTCGGCCATATATTCAACTGCCGCTTTAAAACGAGCTTCGTTTTTACCGATAGCCGCGGTAAAGAGTGCAACAACTGTTGTGGAGGTTGCGTTATCCCCTGTAACAAAGAGGCTAACCAGTAAATCAACAAGCTTCTTTACTGCCTTTTTATTTCCACTGTCTAACGTTTTCTTGATTTCAGGCACAAAATAGGTCATATAAAAATCAAGATACAAGAACTTGCCCTTTTCTGCGGTTTCGCTCTTGTAGGTTTCCTTTAAGTTAGGATAAACCGAAAGAAGTTTTGTTGTAAGGGTGTTTATTGTAACTGCATCTCCCTTAGCTGCGGTTGGCAGGTCAACTGCGGTTGCAGAATTTCTGCGAACAGGTTTAATATCCAGAACCTTTTTTAATGTGTCAACAAAATCTATTGCAACACACTGAGCGTCCTTTGCATTGTGACTTTCATCAAAAAGATAGGCGGAGATTTCTGTCTCGTCTCCTGCAGTGCCCTCTTCGTTAAGGTCTGCTTTTAAAAGGGTGTAAACCTTTCTTGCCTCGTCATATTTAATAGAAACAGAAATTTTTTCGTTTTGGAATTTGCCGTCAGATTCTTTAAAGCCGTTTGAGTTTAAAAACTCCTGCATATTTTCAATTACTACGTCGTAAAACTTGTTTTCCATAATGTCACTCCTTAATTTCCATTAGTATAACACAAAAAGTGATATTTGTCACTAAATTTTATATTTGCCAGTCAATAGGTGTTTTACCGGCTTTTATTAAAATTTCATTGGTTTTAGAGAAATGCTTACACCCAAAAAATCCGCCGTATGCCGAAAGGGGACTTGGGTGCACAGTTTCCAGTTTTATGTGAATAGGATTTGTAATAAGTTTTGCCTTGTTTTTGGCGTTGGCGCCCCACAGAAGAAAGACGATGGGACTTTCTTTTTTGTTAAGCTCTGAAATAACCCTATCGGTAAATTCTTCCCAACCTTTTCCTTTATGGGAGTTAGGACTTGCTTCCCTGACAGTTAAAACAGTGTTCAAAAGCAAAACACCTTGCTCTGCCCAGTGGGTAAGTTCGCCGTGACCTGTATATTTAAATCCCACGTCACTTTCAAGCTCTTTAAATATGTTTTTAAGAGAAGGGGGAGGCTCTACCCCCTTTTTTACCGAAAAGCACATTCCGTGAGCCTGACCAAAAGCGTGATAAGGGTCCTGTCCGATAATAACCACCTTGGTGTCCTCAAAGGAGGAGGCCTTAAGGGAATTGAAAATATCGTTCATAGGAGGGTATATGCGCCTAGAAGAATATTCACTCTTTAAAAACTGTCTTAGGTTTTTATAATAATCCTTATTAAATTCATCTGCAAGAATTTTGTCCCAATCGTTACCCAAATTAACCATTGTTCTCATCCTTCGAAATTAAATCTATAACCTCTTTTGCAAGTAAAAGACCGGCGGCAAGGGGAACAAATATTGCGCTTGAGGGGGCAGGTCTGTTGCCCTTTAACGCTCCGGTGCTTTCTGCGGAGCAGGGCTTTTCGTCAGACCAGACAACCCTTAATGAATCAACGCCCTTTGCCTTTAATTCTTTTCTCATAACTCTGGCAAGGGGACAACCGCTTGTAGAAAAGAGGTCCCCTGTTTTTAGTCTTGTAAGGTCGGTTTTATTTCCTGTACCCATACAGCTTATAACAGGGATGTTTTTTTCTCTTGCTCTTAAGATAATCTCAAGTTTTGCCGTTACTGTGTCAACGGCATCAATAACTGCATCAAAGTCTTTAAAATCTATACTATCTGCATTTTCAGGCAGATAAAACATATCGTGAACAGTGATTTTGGTATCAGGAGAGATTTCTATAGCGCGAAGTCTTGCGGCTTCGGTTTTCTTAACGCCAAGGTTTTTGCTTGTAGCAATAATCTGTCTGTTTATATTAGAAGGGGAAACAGTATCAAAATCAAAAATATCAATATGACCTACACCACTTCGAACTAAAGCCTCTAAAGCGGCACCGCCCACGCCCCCAAGTCCAAAAATTGCAATTCTGGAGCGTGAGAGCTTTTCCATTACGTCTTTACCTAAAAGGGCTTCGGTTCTTGAAAAAATTTCCTTCATACCTATTTCACGTTAACCTTTTTACATATATTATTAAGGACACATTTTTCGCAATATGCCTTTCGCGCGGTACAAACGGCTCTGCCGTGAAGCACCGTTCTGTGACAAAAGTCATTAGACTCGTTGGGCGGAAGAAGATTTCTAAGTTCTTTTTCCACCTTAAAGGGTTCTTTTTTATCTGTAAGACCTAATCGGTTTACTATTCTTATAAAATGGGTGTCGGTAACCACTGCAGGTTTTTTGTAAACGTCCCCAACCACGAGATTTGCAGTTTTTCTGCCAACTCCTGAAAGGGTGGTAAGCTCCTCAATGGTATCAGGCACTCTTCCGTCAAAATTTTCGGTAATACCCTTTCCTATTTCTATTAAGGATTTAGCCTTTGTTTTATAAAGACCGCAAGTCTTTATAAGCTCCTCTACCTTTTCCAAGGAGGCTTCTGCCATGCTTTTTGCATCGGGAAAGGCGCCAAAAAGGGCAGGAGTTACCATATTAACTCTGGCGTCGGTACACTGGGCCGAAAGTCTTGTTGCAATAAGAAGCTGAAAGGGGTCAGAGTAGTTAAGAGAACAAATTGCCTCAGGGTACTCTTCCTTTAAAAGCTCCACCGCCTTTACGGCTCTTTCTTTTTTAGTCATTAAACGTCAAGCCTCATATCGCCTTTTTTGATGAAGCCAAGTTTTCTCATTGCCTCACTAACACCAAATGCGATGACTGCAGGAAGAACAAACTGAATTAAAACAATCTGAAGAATAGACATTAAAGGTTCTGTGCCGGCGGCTGTCATAACCGAGTAGGTTTCAAAAGGACCTACAAGGCCTGAAGTTCCCATGCCGGAACCTGTTGCAGAACAAGGCATTTTCAGGACCGCAGAAGCGACAGGACCTAAAATAGCACTTGCAACAATTGCAGGAAGCCAGATTATAGGCTTTTTAACAATGTTAGGCATCTGTAACATAGAGGTACCGATTCCCTGGGAAACAAGACCGCCCCATTTATTGTCCTTGAAAGAGGCAATAGCAAAGCCTACCATATTACAACAACAACCAACAACTGCGGCGCCTGCGGCAAGGCCCGAAAGTTTTAAAGAAACGCCGATAGCGGCAGAAGAAATAGGCAAAGTAAGGCATATTCCCATAACTACAGAAACTATAATTCCGCCGATAATTGGTTGTTTTTCTACGTTAATGTTAACAATAGAACCAATCCAGGCCATAAAGGTAGAAATAGGAGGACCAAGAACAAGTCCTGCCACACTACCTGTTAAAATAGAAACAAGAGGGGTAGCGATTATATCAACCTTTGTTTTACCTGAAACCAAAGAACCAAGCTCAATTGCTATGTAAGCGGCAATAAAGGCACCAAGAGGTTCGCCTGGTTTGCCTAAAGCAAAGGACTCTATATTTATATTAGGAAAGGCGCCCACAAGACCTGCAACTGCCGCAGAGACAGAAACAAGAGGAGAGGCCTTAAGCTTAGCAGCAACGCCAACACCGATACCTGCACCTGTTACGGTTTTAGCAAAGCTACCGATAACAGTAAGATATGTGCCAACTGTACCGCCAATCATGTTGCCGATTTGAACTACGATTGTACCTATAATAAGTGTGGCAAAAAGACCTGATGCCATACCTGAAAGTCCGTCAATAAAAAGTCGGTTAAGATATTTTTTAATCAATTTAATTCCCCCTAGAAAATGCTATACATATAAATATACCACTTTTAGCCTCAAAAAGCAAGATTATGAATAAAAACAAGAATCAAATTTTGTTTTTTGTAGTAATTGTTTGGTTTTTTGTTGTTTTTTATTGACAAAGGTTGGTTTTTATATTAAAATAAGATGGAATAAGTAGCATTTTTCAAAAATTTATCAGGAGGTCAATACCGTGTCTGATTTTAACGTTATAGAAGCACAAAAAAGCGACAGAATAACCAAACTTATCGACCATTTATTTGAGGGCAAGCCTCAGATAGAGGCCGAGCGTGCCGTTCTTCTTACCGAAAGCTATAAAAAGACAGAGGGCAAACCTATAAACGTCCGCAGAGGCGAGGCTTTTGCTCACATATTAAAAAATATACCAATAACCATCAGACCTTACGAGCTTGTTGTAGGAAGTAACACCAAAAAGCCAAGAAGCTGTCAGATTTTCCCTGAGTACTCTTTCAGTTGGCTTGAGGAGGAGTTTGACACTATAGCAACGCGTTCTGCCGACCCTTTCTATATTTCTGAGGAAACCAAGAAAGCGTTAAAAGAAGTTTTTCGTTATTGGGAGGGCAAAACCACAAGTGATTTGGCTCTTTCGTATATGTCTGAGGGCGCAAAGCTCGCAATGGAGCATAACATTTACACACCGGGAAATTATTTCTACAATGGTGTAGGTCACGTTTCCGTAAACTATGGTGAGGTTCTTGCCATTGGTTTTGAGGGAATTATGAACAAGGCTAAGGCGTCTCTTGAAAAGATTAAGGACAGCGATGTAGACTGTGCAAAGCGCAGAGCCTTTTTAGAGGGTGTTATTACCTCTCTTGACGCTGCCTGTAAGTATGCTGAAAGATATGCTCTTCTAGCTCTTGAAATGGCAAAAGAAGAAACCGACCCTGCAAGAAAGATGGAACTTGCCATTATCGCTAACAACTGCGTAAACGTACCAAGAAAGGGCGCAACAAGCTTTTACGAGGCTTGTCAGTCCTTCTGGTTTGTTCAGATGCTTTTACAGACCGAATCCAGCGGACATTCTATTTCTCCGGGTAGATTTGACCAATACATGTACCCATATTATAAAAAGGACATTGAAAGCGGCAAGATTACAAGAGAGTTTGCTCAGGAGCTTATCGACTGTGTGTTCGTAAAACTTAACGACCTTAGCAAATGCCGTGACGCCGCTTCTGCCGCAGGCTTTGCAGGCTACAGTATGTTCCAGAATATGATTGCAGGCGGACAAAATGCAGACGGAATGGACGCTACCAACGAGCTTTCCTATATGTGCATTACCGCTGCTATGCATACAATGTTACCGCAGCCTTCCCTTTCTGTTCGTGTTTGGAACGGCTCTCCTCATGAGTTTTTGCTTCATGCGGCAACCCTTACAAGAACAGGAATAGGCCTTCCTGCATACTACAACGACGAGGTTATAATACCTGCACTTGTTAGTAGAGGACTTACCCTTCAAGATGCAAGAGACTACAATATTATCGGTTGTGTTGAGCCTCAGAAATCAGGCAAAACAGACGGTTGGCACGATGCGGCATTCTTTAATATGTGCCGTCCTTTAGAACTTGTTTTCTCTAATGGTAAAGACTGCGGAGTACAGGTTGGTGTAAGGAGCGGCGAACTTAAAGACCTTGACACATTTGATAAGTTCTATGATGCTTACAAGGCTCAGATGAATTATATGATTGAAATGATGGTAAACGCCGACAACGCTATTGACTATGCTCACGGCGAGCGTTGTCCTCTTCCTTTCCAGTCCTCAATGGTAGAAGACTGTATTGGCAGAGGAAAGTCTATGCAAGAGGGCGGAGCTGTTTACAACTTTACAGGCCCACAGGGCTTTGGTATTGCCAATACTGCCGACGCGTTAATTGCTCTTAAAACCTTGGTGTATGATGAAAAGAAATATACTCTTGAGGAATTTGCAGACGCTCTTCGCAACAACTATGGCGAGCCTTTTGGAGAGGTTCAGGCGAGAGAACTTACAACTCAGGTTGCAAAGGCATTGGCAGAGCAGGGTAAAGAGATAAACGAAAAAACTATTGGAGAGATTTATACAAAAATCAAAGAAAACACCACCTCTCCTGAGAAAAAGGCTTTCTATGATAAGCTGAGAAGTGACATAGAAGAGCAACCTAAATTCGGTAACGATAATTTAGAGGTAGACCTCTTTGCTCGTGACGTTGCTTATACATATACAAGACCTGTTGAAAAATACAAAAACCCAAGAGGCGGCGTATATCAGGCAGGACTATATCCTGTATCAGCAAACGTGCCTTTAGGTGCTCAGACAGGTGCTACACCTGATGGCAGACTTGCAGGAACCCCTGTAGCAGACGGTGTTTCCCCTGCGGCAGGAAGAGACGTAAACGGACCTACAGCTTCTTGCAACTCGGTAGCACGTCTTGACCACGCTATTGCTTCCAACGGAACGCTCTTTAATATGAAGTTCCACCCAAGTGCATTAAAGGGAAGAAGCGGACTGGAAGGTTTTGTAACCCTTATTAAAGGCTATTTCGCTCAAAAGGGTATGCATATGCAGTTTAACGTTGTTAGCCGCGAAACTCTTTTAGAAGCACAAAAGTACCCTGAAAAGTACAAGACATTAGTTGTTCGTGTTGCAGGCTACAGCGCACTATTTACAACACTTTCAAAATCCTTGCAGGACGATATTATTAATCGTACCGAACAGGCAAGTTTATAAAAAAGGAATAATATAATGCAAGATTATATGAATATAAGGGGCAGAATTTTTGATATTCAAAAGTTCTCCATACACGATGGTCCCGGAGTTCGCACCATAGTCTTTTTAAAGGGCTGCGTACTTCGTTGCCGTTGGTGTTGCAATCCGGAATCTCAAGGCTATGAGATAGAACAAATGGAAACGGCCGGTAAGGTTAAAACCGTTGGTAGAGACGTAACCGTAAGAGAGGTTATGGACGAGGTTATGAAGGACCGAGTTTACTATAGTCTCTCCAAAGGGGGACTAACCCTTTCAGGCGGCGAGTGTTTGTGTCAACCAGATTTTGCAGTGGGACTTCTTCGCGCAGCACAGGACTATGGCATCAACACTGCAATAGAGTCTACGGCCTGTGCTCCCATAGAGACTATAAGAAGTCTTTTACCTTATCTTGATACATATTTAATGGACATAAAGCACGTTGACCCTGAAAAGCACAAGGCTTTCACAGGACGCTACAACAAACTGATTTTAGATAATGCAAGAATCTTAGCCAAAGAGGCAAAGAAACTTATTATCAGAGTTCCTGTTATTCCTACCTTTAACGATACAGAGGAAGAAATAGGACAAATTGCAAAATTTGTATCGGAGATTATGCCGGGAGGAGAAATAAATCTTCTTCCTTATCATCCTCTCGGTACCGATAAATATAAAGGCCTTGGCAGAGAGTACACAATGTCTCATATTGAGCCACCAAGTGACGCTCATATGGAAAAACTGCTCCAGGTTGCCAAAAGCTACGGCCTTAAAGCACAGATAGGAGGTTAGGACCGATGGACAGTATATATGATGCACTTAAAAATGATGGCAAGGCGCGTATTATTCAGGAAATTGTTCCCGGTAAGCAGATAACCTTAGCCCACATAATCGCAAACCCTGACCCTGTACTTTACACCAAACTCGGTCTCGACCCTGCGGCAGATTACAAAACTTCGGCAATAGGAATTGTGACAATGACTCCTTCCGAAACTGCAATTATCGCAGGAGATATTGCAACCAAGTCTTCAGGCGCGGAAATCGGATTTGTAGACCGTTTTAGCGGAACTCTTATTGTTACGGGAAGCGTGTCTCAGGTAAGCGAAGCAGTTAATGCGGTTTGTCAGTATGCCGCCAACGTTTTGAGCTTTACCGTTTGTCCTATAACTAAGACGTAATGAACAAGGTTATACTTATAGGACGGTCGGAAGGCGGAAAGACCACCTTAACTCAGGCTCTTATGAACAAGGATATCAAATATGAAAAGACTCAAATTGTACAAAGAGGGGAATTTATTATTGATACTCCCGGAGAATATATACAAACCAGAAACTTCGGTGGAGCCTTGGCGGTCTATGCTTATGAGAGTGATATTGTAGGGCTTCTGATTGCGGCCGATGAACCTTATTCCCTTTTTCCGCCCAACATTACCTCTATGGCAAACAGGCTTGTGGTAGGAATTGTTACAGGAATTGACAAAGAGGGTGCAAGACCTGACAGGGCAGAAAATTGGCTTAAAATTGCAGGTTGCAAGAAAATCTTTAAGGTAAGCTCCATTACAGGCGAGGGAATAGATGAACTGCGAGAGTTCCTTTCTACTTTTGATTGTAAAAAATACTACAAAACCAAGAAAATAGATTAAATCATCATAAAAAAAGCAAATATTCCACAAAAACAAACAAAATATCACATAAAATACGTGTTTTATGTTGACTTTTGTGGGATTTGGTGGTATATTTAACTTGTTATAAAATATTATTTTGATGAAAGGAAAAAATCAAATGGTATCAGAATACGAAATCAAAAAACAAATTTGTGAAATCGGTAAGCGTATCTATAATCAGGGAATGGTTGCTTCTAACGATGGCAACATTTCTGTAAAGCTTAACGATAACGAGTTCCTTTGCACTCCTACAGGTGTAAGTAAGGGCTTTATGACTCCTGAATATATCTGCAAGGTTGATGCAAACGGCAAAGTTATTCAGGCAAACCCAGGCTTCAAGCCTTCATCAGAAATTAAGATGCACATGCGTGTGTATAAAAACAGACCAGACGTAAACGCTGTTGTTCACGCTCATCCTCTTTATGCAACAGGCTTTGCTATCGCAGGTATCCCACTAACTCAGCCAATTATGCCAGAGGCAGTTATCGCTCTTGGTTGCGTTCCTATTGCTGAGTATGGTACACCTTCTACAGAGGAAATTCCTGACGCAGTAGAAAAGTATCTTCAGTCTTTCGACGCAGTACTTCTTGAAAATCACGGAGCACTTACCTTCTCAGATTCTTTACTTAACGCTTATCACAAGATGGAGTCTGTTGAGTTCTATGCTAAGCTCCTTTACATTTCAAAACAAATCGGCGGACCTCAGGAGCTTTCAAAGGCTCAGGTTGAGCGTCTTTACGAAATTCGCAGAAGCTTTGGCATGAAGGGTAAGCATCCTGCAGACCTTTGTCCAAATGCTCAGAGCGGCAAGCCAAGCTGCCACGGTTGCTCAGGCAACTGCAAAGGGGACTGTAACCATGGCGAATCTGACGATTTAGTTGCTCAGATTACCAAAAAGGTTATGGAACAGCTTGGAAAATAATTTACATAAGGTGTGATGGTTTTGACCGAGAATGAAATCACAAAAATAGCAAAGACCATTGCAGATAGCATAAAAAGTGACAGTATCACACTTAAGGAAGCCAATAAATTGATTGCGTCGGTTATGAATAAGGCAGAGGAAATGGGCGTTAAAGCGGTAGTTGCAGTAGCAGACCGCCACTCAAATCCTTTATCTATACAATGTATGGACGACGCCTATATAGCAAGTTATGATATTGCACTTAATAAGGCTTATACCGTTACCGCACTTAAAATGCCAACCTCAGATTTAAAGAAGTTGGCTGCTCCGGGAGGCTCTCTTTACGGTATACAGTTTACCAACGGCGGAAAGATTGTTATATTCGGCGGCGGCGTCCCCTTGTATGACTCTTTAGGCAGAATCGTTGGTGGGCTTGGAGTCAGCGGCGGAAGTGAGGAGCAGGACACTGCTCTTGCGGAGTTTGGTGGCCAACTATTTAAAAAAGGTCTTTGACGGAAAGGAATGTATAGATTTATGAATTCTGCTGATATTGAGAAAATCGTAAAGCAGGTTATCGGACAGATGCAAGGCGTAGATGCTCATGCAGCTTCTGCTTCTCCTAAAGCAGTTCCCAAAACTGCCAGAGCGGCAATGCTTACAAAGCTTGAGCATTTTGACATTAAGGAATTTCCAATTCCTGCCCTTGGAGATGACGATATACTCGTAAAGGTGGAGGGCTGCGGCGTATGCGGTACCGACGCTCATGAGTTTAAGCGTGACCCATTCGGCCTTATTCCTGTTGTTTTAGGACACGAGGGTACAGGCGAAATCGTAGCAATGGGTAAGAACGTAAAGAAGGACAGCGCAGGCAAACCACTTAACATAGGCGACAAGGTTGTTACCTGTATGATATTTGAGGACAATCCTGATATTACAATGTTTGACCTTAACAAACAAAACGTTGGCGGCGGCGGAGTTTTCGGACTTCTTCCTGATGATGACATTCATCTTAACGGTTGGTTTGCAGACTACATTGTAATAAGAGGCGGCTCAACAATATTCAACGTAAGTGAGCTTGATTTAGATTCAAGAATTCTTATTGAGCCTGCAGCAGTTCTTATTCACGCTGTAGAAAGAGCAAAAACAACAGGAATTCTTCGTTTCAACAGTCGCGTAGCAGTTCAGGGTTGCGGTCCTATCGGACTTTTATGTATTGCAATTCTTCGCACAATGGGTATTGAAAACATTGTTGCTATTGATGGCGAAGACAAGCGCCTTCAGTTTGCTAAGGAAATGGGCGCAGACAACTCTGTTAACTTTAAAAATTACAAAGGCATTGAGGAATTAACCCAAGGTGTTAAAGATGCATTTGGTGGCTATCTTGCAGATTTTGCTTTCCAATGCACCGGCTCACCAATTGCTCATGCTAACGTTTATAAGTTTATTCGCAACGGCGGCGGCCTTTGCGAGTTAGGCTTCTTCATCAACGGTGGAGATGCTACCATCAATCCTCACTTTGATATTTGCGCTAAGGAAATTACAACTGTTGGTTCTTGGGTATACACCCTTCGCGATTATGCAACCACCTTTGATTTCCTAAAGAGAGCAAAAGCAATCGGACTTCCCCTTGAAAAGCTTATTACTCATCGTTTCCCACTTGATAAAATCAATGAAGCGCATGAGACTAACCTTGCTATGAAGGGACTCAAAATTGCTATTATTAATGAATAGGGAGAAACCTTATGGGAAAATCAGCAGGAATTATTGAGGTATATGGTTATGCGGCAGCCTTTGTGGCTTGCGATGCAGGTTGTAAAGCGGCAGACGTAACTGTAGAAAACTTCGATAAAAACAAACCGGGAAATCCCGAAGGACTTAAAGTCCCTTCCATAGTTGCAGTTAAATTCCGCGGAAGCGTTTCGGCGGTTGAAGCCGCAGTTGAAGCGGCAAAAGAAGCTGCAAGCAAGGTATCAGGTGTTATATGCACCCACATTATTCCAAACGTGGAAGAAGATACCGAAAAAATGTTAAAACTTAACGCATTTGATAAAAAATAAATTTTTTGGAGGAATTAAAAATGGCTTTAGAAGCATTAGGTATGGTAGAAACCAGAGGTCTTGTAGCTGCTATTGAGGCTGCAGATGCAATGGTAAAGGCAGCAGAGGTTGAACTTATCGGAACAGAGAAAATCGGTTCAGGACTCGTATCTGTTATGGTAAGAGGCGACGTTGGAGCAGTTAAGGCTGCTACCGAGTCAGGTTCTGCAGCAGCATCTAAACTTGGAGAGCTTGTAGCAGTACACGTAATCCCAAGACCCCATGCAGACGTTGAAAAGATTTTACCAAAGCTTTAATCTAATCTGGTCTAAGAGGTTTTTTAAATGAAGTCTTTAGGAATTGTTGAGATTCAAAGCGTTACAGCCGCAGTTGATTGCCTTGACCTTATGTGCAAGGCGGCAGACGTGGATTTTGTAACCTGGGAAAGAAAACTTGGCGGAAGACTTGTTACTGTAATTGTTCAGGGGCAAATATCGGCAGTTACCGCAGCAGTTGAGGCGGCAAAACAAAATGCCATAGTTGAACCTGCGGCCACTGCAGTAATAGCAAATCCCCATAGCGAAACCGAGCGTATGGTTTTACTTTCTGCATCTCGAATGGCAAAACAAAATGCCGAAAATAATGATAAATACATTCAAGAGGTGTAAAACATTATGGCAAACACAACAACAAAAAACACAGGCGCAAAAACTGCACCTGCTAAAAAGGCAACTGCACCTGCAGCCGTAAAGGCAGAAGCTCCAAAGGCTGATGCCCCAAAGACTGCAACCGTTAAAAAGGAGGAAAAGAAAATGGCACTTGAAGCATTAGGAATGGTAGAAACCAGAGGTTTAGTAGCAGCTATCGAGGCTGCCGATGCAATGGTTAAAGCCGCTAACGTAGAACTTATCGGCACCGAAAAAATCGGTTCAGGACTCGTATCTGTTATGG
>JAZNBQ010000045.1:0-7463 GCA_045587065.1 Acutalibacteraceae bacterium
AAGAAAGAAAACAAAAATTCACTAGAACGTTTATCGAATATTTTGATACTGTTTCAACCGTTGTTGGTTATGAGTATAGCGAAGAAGAGTTTAATAAGACCTGTGATTTTATAGAAAGTGAATTAAAGTCTTATAATGAACTTTACGATATTTACAAGAGCTATGACAATGTAAACAATATTAAAACTATAAACAAAAATGCGGGCAAAGAGCCTGTTAAGGTAGACAAAAAAATATTAGACCTGCTTAATTTTTCTAAAGACATATATAATAAGACTGACGGTAACGTAAATGTTGCCTTAGGTAGTGTTTTAAGTATTTGGCACACATATAGAGAAAATGGAATTGCAGAGCCTGAAAACGCTTCTTTACCACCAAAATCTCAACTTGAAAAAGCAAATGAACATACCGATATTAATAATGTTGTTATTGATATGGAAAATAGCACCGTATATCTTAATGATAGCCAAATGTCACTAGATGTTGGCGCGGTGGCTAAAGGGTATGCGACTCAACGTATTGCAGAAGAATTAATGCAACAGGGCAAAACTTCATATGCCTTAAATTTTGGCGGTAATATTCGTACTATTGGCAACAAAGGCGATGATGAACCTTGGACTGCATCTGTTACTAACCCAGATACGACGTCGGAAAACACCTCTATTATGAGGGTCGAGGTAACAAACTGCGTTTTCGTAACCAGTGGTTCATATCAAAGATTTTATGAGGTCGATGGCAAAAGATATCATCATATTATTAATCCGTCAACCCTTTACCCTGTGAATAATTTTACGTCTGTATCAGTTTACACTGATGACAGTGGAATTGCAGACGTGCTTTCAACGGCATTGTTTAATTTATCCATCGAAGATGGTAAGGAACTTTTATCTAATTTTGAAAATGCAGAAGCCATGTGGGTAATGCCCAATGGGGAGATTACTTATACTGATGGTTTTGAAAAAATCATAATAAAATAAAAAGACGGTATTAATACCGTCTTTTTTTATATCTTTTTAATTCTTCGAATAAGCAGGTTTCCTGCCATTCCAACACAAATTCCTGCTAATATACCGGTCAAAACCAAAACAGGCAAATAAAGTGAAATTTGGGTTGTTTCCATAATGAGTATTGCAATAATTATCTGACCCACATTATGTGTAATGCCACCTATAACACTAACACCCAGTTCCGAAAATTTTCCCAATTTTTTTAGTATAATCATGCTCATTATGCTTAAAAAACCACCGGCAAGACTATAAATAAGGGTAAGTGGATTTCCAAAAAGCAAGGTGTTTAGAAAAATTCTTGCAAAGGAAACGGCAATAGCCTCTTTAATGCCTATGCGATACAGAATAAAAATTATAATTATGTTGGGAAGTCCCACCTTAACTCCCGGTACCCAAAAGGCAGGGAAAAGGCTTTCAACGTAAGACATTATCATGGCGAGGGCAGTGCATAAGCTTAAAATTGTTAATTTCTTAGCCTTCATCATACCCTCCCTACGAAACAAAATCTGTGTCAGACTCAGTTTTCGAAACGATTTTAACAGTTGTTTTATTTGGCAAACAAACTAAAGTCTGTCCATTGTATTTAGCCTTGTGTTGCTTTACACAGAGTTTATCAGGACAATTTGCTTCAATAATTGAAGCAGAGCCATCCTTAATAACAAGAAGATTATAGCCGTTTGTCTTATCATTCGTTAACTCAACTGTAGTGTCCTTGTTTAAAGGATAACTTGCCGTTTCAACTCCGTTAATTACAACGATAGCATAGCCACCTTCGGTTTTTGTTAAATTTAAAAACAAAATTAAGAAGATAGCAAGCAACAAAGCAACTGAAATTAAAATCAAATCGTTTTTTCTAAGTTTATTTATCATTTTTAATAACTCAAATCCTGCGGCATAAAATGTCGCAGGATTTACCTTTAATTTTATGTTTCAATACAACCAACAGGACAAACTTTTGCACATTCTCCGCAGTTGGTGCATTTAGAATAATCAATAACGGCCAGGTTGTCTTGAACCGTAATAGCACCATTAGGGCAGGTGTTTTCACACTTTTTACAGCCTATACATCCTGCGGTGCATTTCTTTCTTGTAATAGCACCCTTGTCGTGATTATTGCATTTAACAGTAACTGTGCAAACGGCATCTGCTAAAGAAATTACAGAGTTGGGACAAGTTTTAGCACATAGTCCGCAACCAATACATTTCTCTTTAATAATGCGCGCTATGCCGTTGTCTATACATATAGCGTTGGTAGGGCAAACCTTTGTACAGTCTCCAAGACCGATACAACCAAAGGTGCATTTTCCTGCACCACCATAAACAAGTTTTGCAGCAGCGCAACTCTTAGCGCCATAAAGTTCGGCAATTTTTCCTGTCTTATCACAATTTCCGTTACATTTAACTCTTGAAGTTTGTTCAATAACGTCTTCGGCTTCTACGCCTAAAACGTTAGCAATTTCTGCAGCAACAGCATCGGCACCGGGAATGCAAAGATTTGTTTTTACTGTAGGGTCATTTACCAGGGCAGCGGCATAGCTGTCACAACCTGTATAACCACATGCTCCACAGTTAACACCGGGCAGACAAGCTCTGATATCTGTAAACTTTTCGTCAACACTTACTTTCAGAAATTTAGCTGCGATTACAAGCATAATTGCAAGAATTAATCCAATAGCAGTAACAATAGTAGTAGCAATTAATATTGGCATACAATTAACTCCTTTAAGCAAACATCTTCTCAACTACTCCGGCAAAGCCATAGAAGGAGAGTGAAACAATAGATGCAGCAATCAATGTCATTGGAACTCCCTCAAACGCTTTGGGAGGTTTACTGGCTTCAAGTCTTCCTCGTACACCTGCAAAAAGCACCATTGCAAGTAAGAATCCAAGACCGCAACCAAGGGAAGAAACGATAGATTCTATGAAATTAAACGAGTCGGAAATATTATTTTTGCACACACCTAAAACTGCACAGTTGGTAGTAATAAGAGGTAAATATACACCCAGGGATTTATGAAGAGCAGGAATATATTTCTTTAATATCATTTCAACAAGCTGTACAAGAGCAGCAATTATTAAAATAAAAACTATTGTCTGCAAATATTCAAGACCTAAACTATTAAGAACAAAAGTCTGTATAGGCCAGGTAACTGCGGTTGCAAGAATCATTACAAAAGTAACGGCAACACCCATACCAACGGCTTGGTCAGTTTTCTTGGAAACACCCAAGAAAGGACAAATTCCAAGGAACTTAGAAAGCACGTAGTTGTTGACCAAAATAGAGGTCATCATAATTATTATAAGTTGTTTCATAATTACATAGCCTCCTCGTTACAATTAGTTTTTCCGCAACTTTCAGCAGAAGGACATCCTTCGCAACCAAACTCCTTTTTGGGCTTGCGGTTAGAGAATTTATTAACGGCTGCAATAAGTAGACCGAAAACAAAGAATCCACCAGGTGCCGCGGTAAGAATAGGAATGGTATAGTTCTTTATAAAAGGAATTTCAATACCAAACCAAGTGCCTGCACCAAAAATTTCACGAATAGTTGCCATAGCAAACAAAGCGAGGGTAAAACCTATTCCCATACCAATAGCATCTATAACAGAATCGGAAACCTTGTTTTTGCTAGCGTACATCTCGGCTCTGCCTAAGATGATGCAGTTAACAACTATAAGAGAAAGGAAAACTCCAAGTGCAGAATAAATAGAAGCAAAGAACGCGTGCATAAGCATCTCAATAACAGTTACAAATCCTGCGATGATAACAATATAAGCAGGAATTCTAACCTTATCAGGAATAACGTTTCTAAGAAGAGAAATTGCAAAGTTAGAACCAATTAAAACAAGTGTTGCCGCAATTCCCATACCGAGAGCATTTTTAACATAGGCGGTAATAGCAAGGGTAGGGCAGGTACCAAGTAATAGTACAAGAACAGGGTTCTCTTTAATAATACCTTTGATTAAATTTTGAAATTTAGTCATTATTTACCCTCCCCAGTTAATTTAATAAATGCGTCCTTAACGTCTTTCCAAGCAAGTTTCACGGCGTTTGTAGTAAACGTTGACTGAGCCACAAGAGCGTCGCCATCAGTTAAAGCCTCGGATTGAGGAACAATCAAATCGTTATCAGATAGACTGTCAACAGTTTTGCCTTCAATTTTTGAAATATATGATTTACTTGTAATTAACGTTCCATAAGCCTTGTCGTAGCCGGCTTCTTCTTTTTGAGATAATGCTTTAAATTTAACAATATCTCCGTTGTTATTAAGAATATAGCAAAGTTTCATTTTTCCACCAAAGCCTAGGGTCTGTGCTACAATAGCGTAACCCTTTGTAGCTCCGTCAGATACTTTGTAAATTGAAGCAACTGTAGAGTTGATTCCCTCAACACTCATAAGCTCAAGCTTTGCAGAATCAGAAAGCATTTTCTTTATAGATTTTTGATTCTTAGAATCATTTTCTTTGTTAAGTGGCTCAAAGGTTTTAGCAGCGGCCTCAATAACGTCCTTATATGCTGCATCGCCTAACAGGTCGTTTCCATCAAGGTCGGAGCAGTGGTAAGCGTAACCAAAGGCATTAACTCCAATTGCCAGTTTTTTGCCGTTTGCTTCAGCAGTAAAGATATAACCAATATCATTTTCACTGGTGTAAGCGCCGGTGATTCCTGCAGAAGGAGCTTCAATAGTAACAGGAGTAAATTCATAAGCACCGCTCTTATTTATAGCACCAGGCATAATTGTTGCCATAAGCTCACTAAGCTTCTGCTCGTCAGATTTTTCAAGATTACCATATTCAAAAATAGCGGTATATGCATCCTTAACGGCATTTATAATTGCGTTTGATGAGAATGTGCAACCTGCGGTAACATCAACAGAAGCAAGTGTTGAGTCGCTATTTGTGAACTTGTCAAAGAAAGCGCTTCCAACATCCTTTGTTTCTGAATAGTTTACAACTGCAAGTTTTGTAATAACACCGCTGTTGTCAATGCCAAGAATCATAACAAGTGGTGCCTGACTGTAACTGGAGGTGGTGCTAAGCTTTACGCCATAGCCACTACCACCAACATCTTTTTTCAGTTCAACCACAGAGGAGGGGAGTTCGCCGGTTTCTACAACCTCAAACTCAGTAGCGTTTGGTAGAACCTCAAAATAAGCGGCGTTAGCAGATTGTTCCTCTGCTTTTTCAATGAGAGGTGTTGTAATCATATTAACTGTAGAAAGTGCAAGTGCTACAACAAGACATATAGCAGTTAAAACAACAACGCTTTTTATAGAATCTTTTTTCATTATTTAGTAGCACCTCCCAGTGGTTTTTTAGCAGTCCAATTGTTGATATAGAAAACCAAGATGTTCATTAGCAGAATAGAGAATGAAACTCCTTCCGGGTATGAACCCCAGTAACGAATAATAAATGTTACAAGTCCGCAACCAAAACCGAAAATAACTTTACCCCATGCTGTAACAGGACTGGTAACGTAGTCAGTAGCCATAAAAATAGCTCCAATCATAAGTCCGCCTGCAAAAATCTGGGAAGTAGCATATTCAAATCCGCCGGCAATAAGGCTTAACACAAATACAGTAGCAATGAAAGTTAAAGGTGTGTGAACTGTAATAACCTTTCTTGCAACAAGGTATATACCGCCAAGAATCAAAGCAAGTGCACAGGTCTCACCTATGCAACCGCCGTGTTTTCCAAGGAAAAGAGTCAAAAGTTCAACTTTTTCGCCACTTGCAATGTTTACAAGTGGGGTAGCAACAGCAACAAGCTCGTCGCCCTTGGGTGCAATCCAGTTTGTCATTGTTCCTGAAAAAGCAATAAGCATTATAATTCTTGCAGTAATGGCAGGATTAGCAAAATTCATACCAATTCCACCGAAAAGTTGTTTAACAACAATAATAGCAATAACGCTTCCCAAAGCTGCTTGCCATATAGGAATGGTTACAGGAAGGTTAAAGGCTAAGAGAACACCGGTTACAACTGCAGAAAGGTCGCCAATGGTTGTAGGCTTTTTACAAAGATATTGAAATAAAAACTCACTAAGTACACAAGCGGCAACACAAACGGCAGTTATTACCAAAGCTTTAATACCAAAAATTAAAACAGAAGCAATAAGTGCAGGCATTAGAGCAATAACAACGTCTAGCATAAGTGTAGCGGTACTTGTTTTGGCTCTAATGTGAGGAGAAACAGAAATTATTAACTTTTCATTCATTATTTGTTACCTCCGTCTTTTTCTGCTTGATATTTGCGGAGCGCCGCTTTAGCAAGTTTGTTGTTTTCTACAAGAGGCCTTCTTGCAGGACAAACGTAGGAGCAGCATCCACATTCCATACAAAGATTAACCTTACGCTTTTCAAGTAAATCAAAATCCTTAAGTTCTAAACCTCTTGCATAATCCAAAGGCATAAGGTTTAGAGGACAAGCGTCAACACATTTGCCGCATTTAATGCATTGAGTAGGCTCTGGCAGAACCGCATCCTTCTGGGCTAATGCAATAATAGCGTTGGTGCTTTTTAAAATAGGAGAATCCAGAGTAGGAACGGCAATACCCATCATAGGACCACCGTACAATACTTTCTTTGGTTCTTCTTTAAATCCACCGCAGAAATTAAATACGTCACTCATAGATGTTCCAATTGGAGCAATAATGTTTTTAGGCTCCTTAACTGCGCTACCGTCAACAGTTACTAATTTCTCTACAAGAGGAATACCTGTCTTAATGTATTTTGCAATGAAGGCAAGGGTAGTACAGTTAATAACAACTACACCTACGTCAATGGGAAGCTTACCCTCAGGAACAATTTTTCCTGTGCAGTTATAGATTAAAACTTTTTCTCCACCCTGTGGGTAGATAGATGGAAGCACTTTAACCTGAGTAACGTCATCTGATAACTTATTCATTTCTTTTATAGCTTCAGGTTTGTTCTTCTCAATTCCAATAATAACCTTTTTAACGGCAAGAAATTTCTTTAAAAGCTCAATACCATCAGCTATAAGATTTGCATCGTCTATCATAGTTCTGGTGTCGCTTGTAATATATGGTTCGCATTCGGCACCGTTTATAACGATTTCCTCTATGCGAGACGTGTCTTTAACGTCAAGCTTTACGCCGGTTGGGAAACCTGCTCCGCCCAGACCAACAACGCCACTTTCTCTGACCGCAGAAATAAACTCGTCATAGTTGGTTACATTCTTTGGTACGCAGTTGCTTGAAATTTCGTTTTTACCATCAGATTCAATTGTAATTGAAGCAACCTGACTTCCGTTGTTTACGAGAATTGTGCCAACCTCAGTTACAGTTCCTGAAACTGAAGCGTATACAGGAGAACTAACGTAACCGCCGGCTTCGGCAATAAGTTGTCCGATTTTAACTTCGTCGCCCTTTTTTACACAAGGAACAGATGGCGCACCAATATGCATGTTCATAGGAATTGTAACAGTATTTGGTGAGTCC
>JAZNBQ010000046.1:0-3506 GCA_045587065.1 Acutalibacteraceae bacterium
ACTCCTCTTATTATGGACTTTTTAAACAAGGGTGCCAGAGTTTACGCTTGTGATAAAAGAAGTCGCGAACAAATAGGAGAACTTGCCGACCGCATTGAAGCGGCAGGTGCAGAGCTAAGACTGGGTGAAGACTATCTGAACGATTTGGAAGTTGATATAATCTTCAGAACTCCTGGCATGAGTTTTTATCTCCCTGAGATTACTGCCGCCAGAAAGAAAGGTATTGCAGTAACAAGTGAAATGGAGGTTTTCTTTGACCTTTGTCCTGCTACTATTTTTGCCGTTACAGGCTCTGACGGAAAAACAACAACCACTACCCTTATTGCCGAGATGCTAAAGGCTCAGGGCAAAACCGTTCACGTCGGAGGTAACATAGGAAAACCCTTACTTCCTGAAATAGACAACATAAAGCCAGAAGATTTTGTTGTAGTTGAGCTTTCCTCTTTCCAACTTATTTCCATGAGAAAAAGCCCTGACGTGGCAGTTGTTACCAACGTTGCTCCCAATCATTTAGACGTACACAAAGATATGGACGAGTACGTTCAGGCTAAGAAAAACGTGATTTTGCATCAAAATGCTTTCTCTCGCACAGTTCTGAATTACGATAACGAAATCACTGTAGGTTTCAAAGATGACGTAAGAGGTCAATCTTTAGGTTTCAGTATGGAAAGACCTGTTAAAAACGGTGCGTGGCTTGACGAGAGCGGTATGCTTCATATGTCTTACAGAGGAATTGATGCTCCTATTATGCACAAAAACGACATTACCGTTTTAGGCGACCACAACGTTGCCAACTATCTTACTGCCATTGCGGCGGTTTGGGGTTACGTTGGCGCCGATGAAATCCGCAAGGTTGCAAAGGAATTTAAAGGTGTTGAGCATCGTATTGAGTTTGTAAGAGAGTTTGAGGGTGTAAAATACTATAATGACTCTATTGCTTCCAGTCCTACAAGAACAATTGCCGGCCTAAAGGCTTTTGATAAGAAGGTTATTCTTCTTGCAGGTGGTTATGACAAGCACATTCCTTTTGAGCCTATGGCCCCCATCGTTAACGAGAAGGTTAAGCTTTTGGTTCTTTGCGGTCCCACAGCCCAAAAGATTGAAAAGGCTATAAAAGAGGATCCTTCTTACGATCCGACTAATATTGAAATCATTAATTCCGCAAATCTGGGCGAGGCAATTGATATTGCCAAGACTAAAGCGGTTAGCGGAGATATTGTAACCCTCTCCCCTGCTTGTGCATCTTTTGATGCTTTCCCTAATTTTGCCGCCAGAGGAAATTTCTTTAAAGAAAAGGTTATGAAGTTTTAATGAATATAGAAAAACTAATTAAAGAGTTATCTGACTCGGTTTCCATAGGAAATATTAATAATGCGTCAAAAATCGCTAAAGCCGAACTTTCCAAATATGCTAAGGTTCGTGATTTTGGCGCTCTTGGTGTTATTGGCGAAATAAACAAAGGTGCTAAAAAAACCCTTTTGCTTGACGCTCATATTGACGAGGTCGGCTTTGTCGTTACCTCCGTTTTTGACGACGGTTTTGTTAAGGTTTCAAACGTTGGAGGTATTGATGCAAGAATTTTACCTGCAACTCCTGTAATAATTCACGGCAAAGAAGAACTTTGCGGTGTGTTTGTCAGCACTCCACCTCATCTGTCCAACGACAAAGAAAACGCAAAAGATGTTAGCGATATTTATCTTGACACCGGTATCAGAAAAGACCTTAAAGATAAGGTAAGTGTTGGGGATTTTTGCACTTTTTCTAAAAAGGCAGAAAATTTACAGGGTACTAAACTTATGGGCAAGTCTCTTGACGACCGCTCTGCTGTTGCCTGTCTTATAGAGGTTGCCTCTCGCGTATATAACAAAGACATCCCTGTTAACCTCATATTTGCCCTTTGTGAAAATGAAGAATTAGGGCTTAGAGGCGCTAAGACCGCCTCATTTGCTCTGGATGCCCATGAGGCTATTGCTATTGACGTAAGTTTTGGCAACGCTCCTGACGTTCCTGCATCAAAAAGCGGAAAACTTGGCGGCGGTGCTATGATTGGTATGTCTCCTGTTCTTGATAAAAGAATTACAAACAAGCTTGTATCTTGCGCAAAAGAAAAAGACATTCCTTATCAGTTAGAGGTGTCCGGAGGCAATACCGGTACAGATGCTGATGCAATTTCTGTTACTAAAGACGGAATTCCTTGCGGACTTATTTCTATTCCTCTTCGCAACATGCATACCCCTTGCGAAATTATTGATTTGAAAGACATAAAGAGCCTTTGCGATATTTTAGAGGACTATATTTTACAGGGAGGTGCAGTTTGTGATTAATTTAATTAAAGAACTTACCTGCCTTCCTGCAGTTTCAGGAAGCGAAGAAACTTTACGAGATTTTATTATAAGAGAGGTTTCCCCTTTTGCAGAATGTTCCATTGACAAGAGCGGAAATTTAATATGCTTTAAAAAGGGCAAGAAATCTCCTGTTAAAAAGGTTATGATAGATGCTCACATGGACGAGGTTGGCATTATTGCTACTGCATTTACCTCAGACGGATTTGTTAAATTTGAGGCAGTAGGCGGCATTGATACCGCAGTTATGCTGTGCAGAAGTGTAGTTTTTGAAAATGGCGTTAAGGGTGTTGTTGGTCTTAAACCGGTTCATTTATGCAAGGGAGACGACAAGCTTAAGTTCCCTGATGCAGACAGTTTGTATATTGATATTGGTGCAAAAGATGAAGACGAGGCAAAAGGCCTTATAAGTCTGGGCGACACTGCAGTTTTTGAAAGTGAGTTTACTAAGCTTTCAGATGATACCATTAAAGCTCGTGCCATTGATGACCGAGCAGGTTGCGCTATTCTTATAAATCTTTTAAAGCAAGACAGTGAATATGATTTTTATGGTGTTTTCTCACGAATGGAAGAGGTGGGTCTAAGAGGCGCCAGAACTGCTGCTTTTAATATCGACCCTGATGCCGCAATAGTGCTTGAAGCCACTACTGCCGCTGACCTACACGGTGTTGAGGAAGAAAACAAGGTTTGCAAATTAGGTTTTGGCCCTGCAATTTCTTTTATGGACCGTTCTACACTTTATGACCGCAGACTCTTTGATGCGGCAAAAAATTCTTCTGTTAAAAGTCAAGTAAAGGCTGCAGTTGCAGGGGGCAACAATGCAGGAGCTATTCATCTTTCCAAGGGCGGTGTTCCTACCCTTGCCATTTCGGTTCCTTGCAGATATATTCACTCCCCTTCCTGTGTTTGCTCTGCCAACGACATAGAAGATGCGTTTTTACTTGCAAAGGAAATGTGTGAAAAAATCGCTTCAGGCAATATTCTATGATAAGATTTGTAAAAACTCTGCCTGATTTAAAGGCAAATAAAATTTCTTTGGCTAAAATTTTAGCTCTTTACAAAGCTTTTGGCGGTACTAGTCTTTCTCCTGATTTTTGGGTGCAGGAGTCAGAGGGAAATTTAACTGCCGCACTTTGCTTATATGGAAGTGAAATGACGGTTTAC
>JAZNBQ010000047.1:0-22190 GCA_045587065.1 Acutalibacteraceae bacterium
CACTGCTTTTACAGAGGAACAAGCGCAAATTCTCAGTCGTTATACTAATGAGGTAATTATTTGTTTCGACTCGGATGAAGCAGGACAGACTGCCGTTCAAAAAGCCATTGAACTGTTAGGAAAAACAGGCGCGTCTGTTAAAGTTCTATTGCTTCCTATGGGAAAAGACCCTGACGAGTTTTTAAAATCACATAAACCTTCCGATTTTCAGAAACTTATAGACAGTTCGGTTCCGGCAACAGAATATAAACTTCTTAAGGCGGCAGACTCTTTAAACGTTAATTCTGACGAGGCAAAACTTAAGTATTTAAATAGCGCGGCAGAAATATTATCAAAAACAGATGATGCCATAACGGTTGATTATTATATATCAAAACTTTCTCAAAATTATGGTGTTTCAAAAGCAGCAATCCAATCAAAAATTGCTCAGATTAAAAAGAAGAACGTTTACAAAGAAAAAAAGCGTGAGTTTTCCAAGATTGTTTCTCCTACACATGATAGAAACGATGTTAACTCGGAAAAATACGGCAATGAACGTGCTGCAAAATCTGAAGAAATGCTTTTATCTATATTGATGAAGCACCCTGATTTTATTGAGCACGTTAAAGAGAATTTGCCGCTTGAAAAGATGGCTACTTCATTAAACCGAAGGATTTTAGGTGAACTTGAAAATCAGCTTTCAAATTCTCAGAGTTTTGAAATAACTCTTTTATACAACGAGTTTTCCGATTCGGAAATCGGTTATATTTCAAAGCTTATGAATACTGATTTTGCTTCAGATAACCCAAAAACAGTATTAAAAGACTGTATTAAGGTAATATTAGAAGAAAATATGCTTAAATCGTCTGATGCTAATCTTGATGATTGGGCTTTAAGAATGAAACAATTAGCAGATAATAAAAAGGGGAATTTATAATGACAAAAGAAGAGAATCTAATTAAAGAAGAAAAATTTGACAACGATATGCAAAACGAAGTGGAAAATGCCGTTTCTTTTGATGATATCGAGTCTGCACCGGACGATATTTCCGGTCTTTTTGAGGAACCTCCTATTCTTGATGTAGATTTCGAAGAGGGCCCTACTGAAGACGAACTTAAATTAGAAGAAATGTCTGTTGATATTATTGAAGATGATATTAATCTTGATAATGTTTCTCTTGATGACCCTGTAAAAGTATATTTAAGAGAGATTGGTAGAGTACCGCTTTTAAGTTCTGAAGAAGAGATTCAGTTAGCTATTAAAATTAACGACGGAGACGAAAAAGCAAAACAAAGACTTACCGAAGCTAACCTTCGTCTTGTTGTAAGTATCGCTAAGAAATATGTTGGCCGTGGTATGTATTTCCTCGACCTGATTCAAGAGGGCAACGTTGGTCTTATTAAGGCTGTTGATAAGTTTGATTATACAAAAGGCTTTAAGTTCTCCACATATGCTACTTGGTGGATTCGTCAGGCAATTACTAGAGCAATTGCCGACCAAGCCAGAACTATAAGAATTCCTGTTCACATGGTTGAAACCATTAACAGACTTAAGAAGATTCAGAGTCAATTACTTCACGAGAACGGCTATGAACCTACAGAGGAGTTAATTGCTGAGAAGATGAATCTTCCTGTTGAGCGTATCAGAGAAATTATGAGAGTTGCTCAAGAACCTGTTTCTATGGAAACTCCAATCGGCCCTGAGGAAGACTCCAGACTTATGGACTTTATTCGTGACGAAGATGCTCTAGCACCAGATGAGGCTGCTCTTAAAACAATTACAAATGAAGATATTGATAGTGTTTTAAAAACCTTAACACCACGTGAGGAAGCAGTTATTCGTCTTCGTTTTGGTTTGCAAGATGGCAGATGCCACACTCTTGAGGAGGTTGGTCTTGAATTTGACGTTACAAGAGAGAGAATTCGTCAAATTGAGGCTAAGGCATTAAGAAAGCTTCGCCATCCTGTAAGAAGCAATAAGTTCAAACATAGATAAAGGAATATTTATTATGGATTTCTCATATAAAACTAGTGGGACTTGCTCTTATCAGATAAATTTTTCTGTTAATGATAATATAGTTAGTAACGTTGAATTTATCGGTGGTTGTAAAGGCAACACAAAGGGCATTTCCGCCTTGGTTGAGGGTATGAAGGTTGATGACGTAATAGAGAGATTAAGTTCTATTAAGTGTGGATTTAAACCTACTTCTTGCCCAGACCAACTTGCTAAAGCATTAATGAACGCTAAATCTGAAATAGGTGATTAAATGTTTGATGATGATATCAAAATTGCAGGTAATAAACCTTCTGTTTCTATAAAAGAAAACTCAGTTTCACCTAGCGGCGACGAATCAATTCCAAAAGAGAAGATTAATGCCGCAAAGAAACTTGGTGAGGTTATAGCCAAAGAGTTTTGCAAAGCCTTTGAGGCCTATCCAAACGCTGTAGAAGAACCGGATGATAATATGATGGTTCAACGCCTCTTGCTTCTATCCTTTACAGCGACTGTTGGCCTTGATAAGCATTTACAAAACGAAACCTTGGCAGGTATTGCTCAAAAAAGTTTTTTAAAGACTGTAAAGAACACCTCAGATGAGTTATATAAATATACGTCAGACACAGGTGCTTTCTCATTTTATTATTTGGCATACAGGCGAGGTAGTGAAGTAGAAAGAAGAATGGGTCAGACTTTTGCTATGCTTTGTTCTCATGATGGCGACCCTATTTATCAGGAACTTGGCGAAGTGCTTTTCTGTTGGTTTTCTTCTGTAATCAAAGCTGCAGTAGCTGATATTTTCTGCTAATATAATTTATAACAAATCACCTTCTCAATGCATAAAATGCTTAGAGAAGGTGATTTTTATTCCAACAGTATATCTAAGTCCATCTACACAAGAATTTAATCAGTTTGTTAACGGAGGAACAGAGGAAGAATATATGAATCTTATTGCCGATGCAATGATTCCGTATCTTGAAGCATCCGGTATAAATTACGTGCGAAATTCTCCTCAAATGACAGCTGCAAGCTCTATTGCTCAGTCTAATCAGTCAAATGTTGATTTTCATCTGGCAATACATTCTAATGCTTCAGGTGGAGTGCCCGGAAGTAATCAGGGCACAGAAGTTTATTATTATCCAAATAGCTCTCGTAGTCAGAATGCTGCAGAGATTTTTGCTAACAATTTTAAATTAATATACCCAAATCCCAATAAGGTCAGAACTGTTCCCACAACAAGTCTTGGAGAGGTTAGACGAACAAATGCTCCTGCGGTATTGATAGAGGTTGCGTACCACGATAACCTGGATGATGCCAACTGGATTAAGAATAATATTGATGCTATTGCGCAAAATCTGGTGCTTTCATTAACAGATTATTTCGATATACCCTTTAATTTTCCTAATGGTACAATAAGTCAAGTGACGGTTAACACTAATGGGGGCAATTTAAATATAAGAGAGCGTCCAGATATCTATAGTACGATAATTGGTTCTGTTCCTAATGGTACTGTGTTAAACGTATATGCTAATCTTATAGATTGGCTCTTAATTAATTATAATAATGTTTATGGTTATGTAAGTAGCCAGTATGTTAAATAAATCAGGGATAATATCCCTGATTTTTCTTGTTTTTTTGTAAGTTTTTGTGTATAATATGTTAAAAGGGGATTATTATAGTTAAAGTGAGTGTTTAAGTCTTGTTATTTAGTATGTTAATAGGTGCCATATCCGGCCAGGGTTTTTCAATTTATAGTGTGCTTGTCAGTATCTTAGCTTCTTTAGCAGTAGTATTTCTGACTATGCCTGTTCACGAATATGCTCATGCTTTAGTAGGGACTAAACTGGGTGACCCTACTCCAAAATACTCAGGCAGACTGTCTCTTAATCCTTTTAATCATATTGATTATATGGGAGCCTTATGTATATTGCTCTTTGGCTTTGGATGGGCAAAACCTGTTGAAATTAATATGCGCAACCTTGATAACCCCAAAAGAGATATGATGCTAGTTGCTCTGGCAGGTCCTGTTGCAAATTTAATTACCGCTTTTGTGTCTATTTTAGTTGCAACACTTTTGGAAAATTCGTTGTTTTACGTTGCAACCTTCTTCGTTTATGTGGCGAGAATTAACTGCTATTTGGCATTCTTTAATTTAATTCCTATACCGCCGTTTGACGGCTCAAGAATTTTAAACTCTATTTTACCAAACAAATATTACTATATGCTTATGCGTTATGAAAGATATTTTTATCTGTTTATTGTTGGTATAATTGTGCTTGAAAATCGTATAGGGTTTATAAACTTAATTTCTACAAAAGCCTTAAATCTTATGTATCTTATTGCATCATTATTATTTTCTCGCTTTTAAGGAGAATTATGGAAAATCAATTAGTCTATAAAACTGAAAATTTTGAGGGTCCGCTAGACCTTCTATTGCAACTTATTGCAAAAAACAAACTTAATATTTATGATATAAAGCTTTCTGTACTAATTGAACAGTATCTTGCTCAGATTAGCTATATGAAAGATAATGAGATGGATGTTGCCAGTGAGTTTTTAGAGATGGCTTCGCGTCTTATTTACATTAAGACAGTCAGTCTGTTGCCTAAGCACGATGAGGTGGAAGAGCTTAAAAAAGAATTAACAGGGGAACTCCTTGAATATCAACAGTGCAAATTAGTTGCAGAAAAACTTGGAAGGCTTACTAACGGATTTAATGCTTTGGTAAGAGAACAACAGGTTTTAGAACTAGATAATACATATGAAATTATACACGACAGTAACGTTATTTTTGAGTCGTATATCTTGGCTATGGGCAGAGCAGAAAGAAAATTGCCACCACCCACAAAGGCTTTTACAGAAATTGTTGCAAAGAAAATTTATTCTGTATCGTCAAAAATTATTTTTGTAATGCGTAACCTCTGGGGAAAAGGCAGAAAAAAACTTATAAGCCTTTATGCGTCGGCACAAGGACGTTCAGAAATGGTCGCAACATTTTTAGCAGTTCTAGAACTTGCTAAGGCAAATCGTGTTAAAATTCATGGCGACGATGATAATGCCGAAATTCAACTTTTAAGGGAGAAGAATAAGTAATGGACAAGACCCAAATGATAAAAGCAGTTGAGGCTGTTTTGTTTGCAAGTGGTGAATCGGTTTCAATTGACCGTATTTCTACTGTATTTGAAATATCTAAAAAAGAGACTGAAAAATTAATGGGCGAAGTTGTAGAGCATATTAAATCTGCTGATTTAGGATTTGAGGTCCTGGTGCTTGACGACAGTTATCAACTTGCAACTAAGACAGAATTTTATGATTACATAAAAGCGTCTTTAGATATGAAAAGACGTGTTCCGCTTTCTCCTGCATCTTTGGAAGTTCTTGCAGTTATTGCTTATAATCAACCCGTCACAAAAGCCTTTGTTGAGCAGGTGAGAGGTGTTGACTGTACTAGTGTTATTTCTTCTCTTGTAGAGAAAGAACTAATTGAAGAACGTGGCAGATTAGAACTTCCCGGACGACCTTTGTTGTACGGTACTACTAAAAACTTTTTGCGTTGTTTTTCATTATCTTCTTTGGAAGAATTACCTGCACTTCCTAACAAGGAAGCTGATTATTCTGAGCAATTAGAGGTTACCGAAGAGTAAATACATAAAATTTTCAAATTTGCAAATAATTTTAGAGGTGAATTTTTTTGTGGCTTATAATTGTCGCGATAATTATTGCACTATTATTCATAATAAATTTTTCTTCAGTTAAAATTATATTTTCGTATAACGAAAATTTCACGTTAACAGTAAAATTTATGTCATTCGTTGTTTATAAATTTAATAGCAATAACAGTGATAAAACATCAAACAGAAGCAAGTCGGATTTTAAAGAAAAAATTCGAAAAGTGACAAATACCTCTAAAACCTATGATGATTTGATGGCAATTATTGAAATACTAAAAGCACTTGTTAATAAGTTTAAGAAAGTCTTAAAACATGTAAGTTTAAAGAATTTTCAGTTTGTAATAAAAGTAGTGGGAAATGATGCGGCAGATACTGCTATAAAGTACGGAACTGTCTGTGCCGCCTTATATCCGGTTTCGAACTTACTAGATAATTGTCTGAATTTCAAACCCAGTAATATTTCGGTTTTTTCGGATTTTTCCGGTGATAAAACAGATTATTTTTTAAAAGGACAAGTTTCGGTAAAACTGATTTATCTGATTATATTTGCAGTTTCTTCTTTTATAGATTTAATTAAAATTAGAATGGGAGTTAGTTCAAAATGAGTGATCACAATATTGAAGGAATCATGAATATTACCATGGATAATTTAAAAGCACTTGTTGATGCTGATACAATTATCGGTACACCTATTACTACAGGTGATGTAACCTTAATTCCTGTCTCTAAGGTATCTTTTGGCCTTGCTACAGGAGGCTCTGATTTCCCAACAAAGCAATCAACAGTTTTCGGTGGCGGTGGTGGAGCAGGTGTTACTGTTACGCCTATTGCATTTATTTGTGTTTCCGGTCAGAGCGTAAAAATGCTTCAAGTAAATAATGAGCAAACCACAGTTGAAAAAATTATCGAATCTTCACCGGAATTAATTAAGAAAATTAAAGAAGTTTTCGATAAAAAAACAGTTATAGAAGAATAATAAATTGTCCCAATCAGTATGATTTACTGATTGGGGTTGATATTATTAAAATTATTAAATTATTTCTGATAGCAATATTTCTGGTTTTGTGTTTTAGTGTAAACGTTTCGGCGGCAGATATTTCTGCTAAATCTGCAATTGTTATAAACGGAACTACAGGTGAAGTCATTTTTGAGAAAAATGCTTACCAACGGCTTCCAATGGCAAGTACAACCAAGATTATGACTGCTCTTTTATTAGCAGAGCAAAGTGATTTAAGTAAAGTAATTTGTTGTACGAAGGAAATGGTTACGGTAGAAGGCTCGTCAATGGGGCTTTTGGTTGGCGATTACGTTACGTATCACGATTTGCTTTATGGTATGTTGTTGCCTTCTGGCAATGATGCCGCTAACACTACTGCAATAGCACTTGGTGGAAGTATTGAAAATTTTGTTTCTCTAATGAATAAAAAAGCAGAGGAATTAAAACTTAAGGACACTCATTTTGTAACGCCATCAGGTCTAGATGCCGATGGCCACTATACAACTGCTTTTGATTTAGCTCGACTGGCTTCCTTTGCCCTTAAAAATGATAACTTTAAAAAGGCCAGTTCGAGTTATACTGCGCGACTTTGTTATGGTAACCCACCATATAACCGAACACTAACAAATCATAATAAACTTCTTAAAAGTTATGATGGGCTTGTGGGTGTAAAAACAGGGTTCACCAAGAAGGCGGGAAGATGTTTGGTATCGGCCGCTGAACGAAACAATTGTCAGGTTATAGTTGTAACCTTAAATGATAGTAACGATTGGCAAGACCACAAGAATTTACTTGATTTGGGTTTTTCTTCTATAAGGGAAGAGAAGCTTAACTTTGATGATGTTAATAAAATTACCATAGTTGGTTCAAATAAAGAAACGTTAAGTCTTAAAACAGATAGTTTTAGTTGTGGCGTATTACCTGAAAATAAATCTGAACTTAAATATAAGACCAATCTTCCCGGTTTTATCTTTGCTCCAATTAAAAGAGGAGACGTGGTGGGAAACATTGACGTCTATTTTAAGAATAGTGTAGTTGGCAGTGTTAATATTGTTGCAAACGAAGATATAGAAATAATCCATGAAACAAAAGAAGATGTTATTTCTATGATTTTAGATAAATTTGTTCAAATTATTACAATGGTATAAAGCGGAGAAAACAATGAAGGATAACAAAATTCGTTTACAAAAATTCATGTCAGAGGCAGGTATAGCCTCCAGAAGAAAATCTGAGGAATTAATATTAGACGGTAAAGTTAAGGTTAACGGAAGAGTTGCCGTTTTAGGTGATAAGGTTAACCCCAAAAGAGATAAGGTTACCGTTAAAGGTAAGCCTGTAATTGCCAATACCGACAAGGTTTATATTATGTTACATAAACCAAGAGGCTTTATCACTACTATGAGCGATGAAAAGGAAAGAAAATGTGTAGCACAGCTTGTTAAAGACGTGCCTGTACAGGTTTTTCCTGTGGGTAGGTTAGATAAAAATTCTGAAGGCTTACTTTTTATGACCAATGATGGAGAATTAGCTAACAAGCTTACTCATCCGTCATCCCATGTAAACAAAACCTATCGTGTTACTGTAGGTGGCAAGGTTACTGAAGAACAAATTACTGAACTTTGTAGCGGTATTGATATTGATAAAGATGGCAGACTTACACTTCCTTGTGACGTGTTTGTGATAGAAAGAAAAGAAGACCGTACAGTACTTAATTTTATAATTCATGAGGGCAGGAACAGACAAATCCGAAAGATGTGCGAGGCGGTGGGCCTAGAGGTGCTGCGTCTTAAACGAACAGAAATTGCAGGTATTAAACTTGGAATGTTAGGCCAGGGTAAATGGCGTGATTTGAATGAGAAAGAACTTAAAAGATTAACAAATATAACTGCTTCTAAAAAGGAATATTAATTAATATGAAAAAACAAGGCATTTTGCCTTGTTTTTTCATATAAAAAAGCAAAAAAGTACTTGTTTATTCTATGATATGGTGCTATAATATAAAATGGTTGAATTTGGATTATTTTTATATGGAGGAAGAAAATGAACAGTTCAAATGGTAATAACAGATATGAAAACGAACTTAATAATTTAGCCGATACAAAAGCAAGAATGCGACTCGCAATGCTTTTTGATGATGGTACGTTCAACGAAATTGATCGTTTTTTAAAAAATGAAGAAAACGAGTGCGAGGTTGTAACTGCCTTCGGTGAGGTAAACGGAATGTCAGTTTATGCTTTTGCTCAAAGCATTGATGTTAATAAGGGTGCTATGGGTAAAGTACAAGCTTCTAAAATTAACCACATATACGATTTGGCGCAAAAGACCGGATTCCCAGTAGTTGGTATTTACGATTCTTTAGGAGCACACATTGAAGAAGGCGTTGATGCCCTTGAAGCTTATGGCTCAATTATTAAATCAGCAGGCAACCTTTCCGGTGTAGTTCCACAGGTTTCAATAATTGCAGGTACCTGTATCGGTAGCGCAGCTGTTCTTGCTTCCCTTGCAGATGTAGTTGTTCTTAAAAAAGATGCAGATTTCTATATTTCAAACTGCGAAGATAAATGCAATAGTGCTTCATTAGTTGCTGAAGATGACCAAGAGGCAATCAATCTTGCGGTCCAGGTTCTTTCATATCTTCCTTCTAACAATTTATCTGACCCAATATTTACTGATTATTTAGCTCCTGTTAATTCTGAGGATCCAATGCTAAACACTGTTGATAATAATAGCTTCTTGGAACTTAATAAGGACAAAGGTGATACAATTATTACCGGTTTTGCACGAATTGGCGGAAATCCTGTTGGTGTTGTAAAAACTTCATCCGACAAAAAAGAAGGCTATTTCTGTCCTTGTGCCGCTAAAAAAGCCGCTCACTTTATCAGACTTTGTGATGCTTTCTCATTACCGGTAGTTACATTTGTTGATTCTAACGGACTTACAGTAACTGATTCCTGTGAAAAGGACGGAAGCGTTAAAGCAGTAGCAATGCTTACAAGCGCTTATAGTGAGGCAACAACTGCTAAAATTTCAGTTGTGACCGGCAATGCTATTGGTGCGGCATACATTTCCTTTGTTTCTTCCGCTTCTAATCCTGATTTTGTCTATGCTTGGCCTGACAGTGTAATTGGTAACCTAGAACCAATGACTGCAGTACAGTTCTCCTATAAAGAGAGACTTGCGGCAGGCGAAGAACGTGCAGCTCTTGAAGAAGAATATAAGAACACAGTTTGTTCGCCTTTTAATGCTGCAGCTAAGGGCTATATAAACGACGTAATCACTCCTGAAGAAACTTCTTCAAAATTAATTAGCTCTTTAAATGTTCTGTTGTCTAAACGTGTTTCAACATTAAGTAAGAAACATTCAAATATTCCACTATAAACGATTAAATCATTGGAGGTAGTTTATTATGAAACAATTAAAAATCACTGTTAATGGTATCACATATGACGTTGCTGTTGAAGAGGTTGGCGCTTCTTCTGCACCTGTGGCAGCTCCAGTAGCCGCTCCTGTTGCTGCTCCTGCTCCAAAGGCAGAGGCTGCTCCTGTTGCTGCTCCAGCTCCACAAGCAACTAGTGGTGAAGGCGAACCAATTCTTGCCCCAATGCCAGGCACTATTTTATCTGTTGCAGTTACTGCAGGTCAAAGCGTTAAGAAAGGCGACGTTCTTTGCGTTCTTGAAGCAATGAAGATGGAAAATGAAATCTATTCTCCTCGCGATGCCGTTGTTTCTGCCGTTACTTGCTCAAAGGGTGAGTCTGTAGATGCAGGCAAATCCTTAGTAGTTTTAAAATAATTGATAATTAGAGGTGCGTATATAATGTCACGAATTGGTATAACTGAAACAGTATTAAGAGACGCACATCAATCTCTTATTGCTACAAGAATGTCTACAGAAGAAATGATTCCTATGCTTGACAGTCTTGATAAAATTGGTTTTCATTCCCTTGAGTGCTGGGGTGGTGCAACTTTCGATAGTTGTTTAAGATTTTTAAATGAAGACCCTTGGGACAGGCTTAGAACCATTAAGAAGCATTGTCCTAATACAAAATTACAAATGCTTTTCAGAGGACAAAATATGCTGGGTTATCGTCATTATGCCGATGACGTTGTTGAATATTTTGTTCAGAAATCTGTTGCTAACGGTATCGACATTTTAAGAATTTTTGATGCTCTTAATGACTTTAGAAATCTTCAAACTGCAATCAATGCCGCTAAAAAGGAAGGCGCTCATACACAGGCAGCCATTTCGTACACTACTGGCCCTGTATTTGATTTAGAGTATTATGCTAACTATGCAAAGCAGCTTGAGAATGCAGGTGCAGATTCTATTTGTGTTAAAGATATGGCAGGACTTCTTACTCCATATGGCACTTATGACTTGGTTAAGTGCTTAAAGGAAACAGTAAAAGTTCCTATTCAGGTTCATACTCACTATACTTCAGGACTTGGCTCAATGGTTCTTCTTAAAGCTATAGAAGCCGGTGCAGATGTAATCGATACAGCTATGTCTCCATTAGCACTTGGTACCTCTCATCCTGCAACAGAATCGATGGTTGCAGCCCTAAAGGGTACTGATAATGATACAGGTCTTGACCTTGAAGCATTATCTGATATTGCAAAATATGTTACCACATTGAGAGAGAAATATTTAAGTGAAGAACTACTTAATCCTAAAATGCTAGGTGTTGATAGTAAAACTCTTATTTATCAGGTGCCCGGCGGAATGCTCTCAAATCTTGTTTCACAGTTAAAACAGGCAGGCAAGGAAGATAAACTAAGCGAAGTTTTGGCTGAAGTTCCAAAGGTTAGAGAGGACTGCGGTTATCCACCACTTGTTACTCCTACTTCACAGATTGTAGGTACACAAGCTGTGTTTAATATTATTAGCGGCGAACGCTATAAAATGGTTACTAAAGAGTTTAAAGGTCTTGTTAAGGGAGAATATGGTAAGACTCCGCTGCCAATAGACCCGGAATTCAGAAAGAAGATAATCGGCGACGAAGAGCCTATTGACGTAAGACCTGCTGACCTTATTGAGCCTGAGCTTGATAAAATCAGAGAAGAGGTTGCTCAATATGCAGAGCAAGAAGAGGATGTTTTATCTTACGCTCAATTCGGACAGGTTGCTGTTAAGTTCTTTGAAGCTCGTAACAACAAAAAGTATAAGGTTGATGCAGCACATTCTGATGTCGAGTCTCAGGTTCACCCACTTTAAAAAAAGTGTTGCATAATTATCTTTATCGTGATATAATACCACTGTTATGAGTATTGTACGGAGGTTATAACTAATGAACGTTTGGGAAATTATTCTTGGAATATTAATTTTATTAGTTTCAATAATTGTTATAGCAGTTGTTCTTTTACAACAAGGACATCGTTCAGGTGTTAACGGAGCTATTTCTGGTGCAGCTGATTCGTTCCTTTCTAAGAACAAGGCAAGAACCGTTGATGCAAAGTTAGCTCGATACACTAAGTTTATTGCTTTGGCTTTCTTTGTACTAATTCTTGTTGCAAACATTATAGCAGCTATATAAGTAATTAAGGCACCATTTATATGGTGCCTTTTTTCATATTTTCAAATTACAACACATAATCTGTATTGGTAGGTTAGGGGGTTGTTTTTTGAACGTTATAAATATTGTTTTTTCAATTATAGCATTAATTTATTTGATAACATTGTTGATATTTGCAATTTTGAGCAAAACACCAATTAAATCTCTCTTATTTAACGGCGCATTAGGAATTTGCCTTTTTATAATTGTAGATTTAACCGCCTTTTTAACAGGATTTTGGATTCCAATCAATAATTTTACATTACTAGTTTCTCTTTTTGGAGGACCGCCTGCAGTTTTACTGTTATTGTCCTTACGTTTTTTGCTTTTTATTTAATAAACAGTATATTTTTTGCATTGACACAAAAACTATTTAATGCTATAATTAAGGGGCGTTGAAGAGGAGTTAAACCAAAGTTTTATTCAAAGAGAGTCACGTCTGGTGTAATGTGATAATATGCTTGGTTTAGTGACACCTCAGAGCTGCTGAAAGAAAGCGTTTGTGTTAGTAGAATCAGCCGTGTTCAGAGCGTTAATCTGTTTTAAGTGAGTATGTTTTCATACTAATTTGGGTGGTACCGCGGAAGACTGTCTTTCGTCCCATACATTGGGGCATTGACGGTTTTTTTATTTTTTTGGAGGAGTTTTATGAAGATTACGAAAGATACAGTTCAATATGTTGCAAATCTTTCAAAAATTAAACTTGATGAAAAATCTACCGCAAAAATGCAGACTGAACTTGGCGCAATACTTGAATATATGGAGATATTAAACTCCTTAAATACAGAAGGTATTGAACCTATGTCTCACATTTTCTCTATAACAAACGTAATGAGAGATGATGAAATTTCGGAATCCTACGATAGGGAAGAATTGCTTAATAATGCACGCGAACACACAGGTGAATCCTTTGTGGTTCCTAACACCATAGATTAGGACGTTAAATAGAATGAATATTGTTAATATGACTGCTACTGAAATAGCAGCAGAAATTAAAAATGGTAAAATTACTGCCATAGATGCCGTTAAGGCTTTCTATGAGAATATTGAGAAAAAAGAAAATAAAATAAATGCCTTTATAACCACAAACAAAGAAAAAGCTATAAAGAAGGCAGAAGAAGTTCAAATTAAAATTAATAACGGAGAACTTTCAGGACCTCTTGCAGGTGTACCCATTGCCATTAAAGATAACATCTGCACTAAAAATCTGAAAACAACATGTGGCTCTAAAATTTTAGGAGATTTCAAACCTTTTTATAATGCAACTGTTGTAGAGAAACTGGAAAACGCAGGTGCAATAATAATTGGCAAGTTAAATATGGATGAGTTTGCTATGGGTTCTACCAACGAAACCTCTTACTTTGGTCCAACTAAGAATCCTTGGGACACTGAAAAAGTTCCCGGTGGTTCATCAGGTGGAGCCGCCGCTTGTGTTGCTGTAAAAGAGGCTCCGATTTCACTGGGGTCTGATACAGGTGGTAGTATTCGTCAGCCTGCTTCTTATTGTGGCGTTACCGGATTTAAGCCGACATATGGAACTGTTTCAAGGCACGGATTAATTGCTTATGCATCTTCACTTGACCAAATTGGACCAATTGCCAGAGATGTACAAGACTGTGCTAATGTTATGGATGTTATTAGTGGTATCGATAGTCGTGATAGCACATCCGTTAATATTCAGGGAGAAGGTTTTGGAGATTCCTTGAATGGAAATATTAAAGGAATAAGAATCGGTCTTCCAAAACAATGCTTTGAAAAGGGCGTTTCATTCGAGGTTAAAGAAAATGTCTTAACAATGGCAAGAGCGCTTGAAGAACAGGGAGCTATTGTAGATTATATTGAGATGCCGTTCCTTGAATATGTTGTTCCAACATATTACATTATTGCTTCAGCTGAGGCAAGTTCTAACCTTTCCAGATACGATGGAGTTAAATATGGTTATAGAGCTGAGGATTATGATGGAATAAATGATATGTATGCGGCAACACGTAGCAACGGATTTGGAGACGAGGTAAAAAAACGCATTCTTCTTGGTACTTATGTGCTTTCAAGTGGTTATTATGATGCGTATTACCGAAAAGCGTTGCAAGTAAAATCACTTATAAGTAAAAATTTTGATGATATTTTTTCAAAATATGATGCTATTCTTTGTCCAACTGCGCCAACCACTGCTCCAAAGCTTGGAGACAGTCTTGCAGACCCTATTCAAATGTATTTGTCCGATATTTATACAGTGTCTGCTAACCTTGCAGGTCTTCCTGGACTTTCAGTTCCTTGCGGTTTTGATAAGGACGGTATGCCCATAGGTGCACAGATTATAGGCGCAGCCTTAGATGACAAGAAAATACTAAATATCGGATACGCTTATCAGCAGGTTACTGATTTTCACAAAAAAAGTCCTGTGGAGGTGAACTAAACTGAGTTATGAAATAGTTATGGGTTTAGAGGTCCATGTGGAACTTGCTACCAAAACAAAAATCTTCTGTTCTTGTACTACAGAATTTGGCGGCGAGCCTAACACACACTGTTGTCCTGTTTGTACCGGTATGCCCGGCACACTGCCCGTATTTAACAAAAAAGTCTTAAAGTTCGCTGTTATGGCAGGCGTCGCTCTTAACTGTAATATTACAAGATATAACAAATTTGACCGCAAAAATTATTTTTACCCTGACCTTCCCAAAGCCTATCAGATTTCACAGCTATATTTACCCTTTGCAAAAGACGGTAAAGTAGATATAGTAACGCGTTCAGGTGAAATGAAGTCTATAGGAATTCATGAAATTCATATGGAGGAGGATGCAGGCAAATTAATTCACTCTGTAGCGGATAAAAAGACCTTTACTGATTATAACAGATGCGGTGTTCCTCTTATTGAAATTGTTTCAGAGCCTGATTTCAGAACTGCAGAAGAGGTAATTGCTTATCTTGAAAAACTTAAAAGCACATTCGAATATTTAGGAATTTCTGACTGTAAAATGCAAGAGGGTTCAATGAGAGTTGACGTCAATCTTTCGGTTAGACCAGAAGGTTCACAAAAACTTGGCACACGTACCGAAATGAAAAACTTAAATTCATTTAAGGCAATTGAACGTGCAATTAACTTTGAAGCTAAAAGACAGATTGAACTTATTGAAAGCGGTGGCGAGGTTATACAGGAAACTCGTCGTTGGGATGACAATAAAGGCCTCGGTTTTTCAATGCGTTCTAAAGAAAATGCTCAGGATTATCGTTATTTCCCCGAACCTGATATTCCGCCGATATTAATAAGTGAAGAAATGATTGACGGCATAAAGGAGAATATGCCTGAATTTGCAGACGCTAAGGTTGAGCGTTATGTAACAGATTTCAAAATTGCAAAGGCGGATGCTGAGATAATCGCGGCTTCTAAATATCTAGCAAAACTTTTTGAAGATACAGTAGATATCTGCAATGAACCCAAGGAGGTTCGATATTGGATTATTAATCAGATTTTATACCTTATGAATGAAAGAGGTATATTGCCTGAAAATGTTTTGCTGTCACCTGAAAAGTTTGCTCAGTTTGTTTTAATAGTTTGCTCAGACAGAATTAATAAACCAACGGCTAAAATTGTTTTTGAGTCTATGTTCTTTGGCGGTGATGACTTTGATATTGAAAAGTATATTAAAGATAATAACCTAGAACAAATTGATGATACAGATACAATAAGACGCGAGGTTTTGAATGTTTTTGCATCTAATCCTGGTACAGTAAAGCAATATATGGATGGCCAAACAAAAGTAATAGGATTTTTTGTAGGACAAATTATGAAGGCAATGCGTGGTAAGGCGAAGCCTGACACTGTAAATAAAATTGTAATTGAAGAACTTTCAAAATTATAAAGAGAGGTAAAAACTATGGAATTTTTAAATGCTGAAAAAAAGATTGACACTTCTGATATTTCTTATATTATAGAAGGCTTTAAAAACGGCACTATTAAAGACGGAGAAAAGATAACTGTTAAAGGAACAATCCACAGAATTAGAGAAATGAGTGGCTTTGCTTTTGTAGTTATCAGAACAGGAAGAATGACTTTCCAATGCGTTTGGGAAGAAGGTATTTCTGATTGCGACGTTAAAGATTTCTCAGTTGAAGAATGTGTAATTGTTGACGGAACTTTAGTAGTAGAGGAAAGAAGTCGCCTTGGCTTTGATGTAAAAATCAATAATATGACCAGAGTTTCAGGCAAGGCAGAGGTTCCTCCTGTAGAAATTAGTAATGACCGTAAAATAGATAAATTAAATCTTAACACATTACTTGATACACGTATTATTTCCTTGCGCAACCCAAGAATGAGAGCAATTTTAAGGGTTGCAGATGGTATTATGTACGCTTTCCGCAGTTTCTTAAGAGAAGAAGGATTCACAGAGTTTGTACCACCTAAAATGGTAGAGTCCGGAGCTGAGGGCGGAGCCGATATGTTTGAGGTTGATTATTTTGGCAAAAAAGCCTATCTTAATCAGAGTCCGCAAATGTATAAGCAAATTATGGTAGGAGTTTTCCAGAAAGTATTTACCGTAGGTCCTGTTTTCCGTGCGGAAAAATATAGTACCAACAGACATATTAATGAATTCCAAGGTCTTGACCTTGAGATGGGCTTTATTGATTCCTTTGAAGATATTATGGAATTAGAAGCGAGAATGTTTAAATATATCTTTAAGGTATTAAACGAAGAATATGCTCCTGAATTGGAAATGTTCTTAGGAAAGGATGCAAAACTTCCTGAACTTGAATGCTTCCCCAAAATAAGATTTACCGAAGCAAAACAACTCTTTGCCGATGCACACCCAGGAAAGCAAGGAGAGAATGCGTTGCTTGAGCCTGACTTTGCACCGGAGGAAGAAAAATGGCTTGGCGAGTATTTCTTAGAGAAATATAATGCTCCTGTTGTATTTATTACTCATTATCCAACAGTTAAAAGACCTTTCTACGCAATGGAAGATCCAGAAGATAATAACTATACTCTAAGCTTTGATATGCTTCTCAATGGCCTTGAGGTTACAACCGGCGGTCAACGTATTCACGACTACGAAATGCAGGTTGCAAAAATGGAACAGCGCGGTATGGACATTACACAGTTTGAAGATTATCTGACAATGCATAAATATGGTATGCCTCCTCATGGCGGTATGGGTCTCGGTCTTGAAAGAATTGTTCAGAACATCTTGGGACTTGATAATATTAAAAAGGCTACTGCTTTCCCGCGTGACCGCGACCGTCTTCGTCCTTAATCTTAAGAAAGAAAGAGAGAATAATGATGAAATATTATATTGGAATTGATTTAGGTGGCACTAATATTGCTACAGGTGTTGTTGATGAGAATTACCACATTGTTGGTACTGGTAAGCGTAAAACAAAGCAACAAGCAACCAGTGTTGAGATTATTGAAGATATGGCTGCCGCAGCTAAAGACGCAGTAAAAGATGCAGGACTTTCCATGTCTGATATTTCAGGCTGTGGCGTTGGTTCTCCAGGTAGCATTGATACTAAGAACGGCCTTGTTTGTTATTCCAACAATATAGATGTTAATCTGCTTCCTATGAGAGATATGATTGAAGAACGATTAAATGTTCCTACCTATATTGCCAACGATGCAAATGCAGCGGCTCTTGGAGAGATGCTATGCGGAGCAGGGAAAGGCACAAACAGTTTTGTTACCATAACTCTTGGTACCGGTGTTGGTAGTGGTGTTATTATGGACAATAACATACTTGTAGGTGATAACTGTGCAGGTGGCGAACTTGGACATACCGTCTTAGTTTATGACGGAGAGCAATGCACTTGTGGTCGTAAAGGTTGTTGGGAAGCATACGCTTCTGCTTCGGCACTTATTAGACAGACTAAGGCTAAAATGGAAGATAATAAAGATAGCTTAATGTGGAAAATAGCGAAAGAAAGCGGTGGCAAAGTTACAGGACGTACTGCTTTTGATGCTATGAGAGCTGGAGATAAATCAGGTAAAGAGGTTGTTGACCAGTACATTAATTATGTAGCCGCAGGTGTTACCAACGTTGTTAATATTTTTCAACCTGAAGTTTTATGTATTGGCGGCGGAATTTCTAAAGAAGGTGAGACTCTTCTAAAGCCTATCAGAGAATTCGTTGAAAGAGAACGCTATTCTAAAAATATAGAAAAACAAACTGAAATTAAAGCGGCTACTCTAGGAAATGATGCAGGAATTATTGGTGCTGCATTCCTTCATACACTTTTTGAATAAATAGGAGAATATTATGCGTATATATGAAAATCCACAAAAAACAAGCGAAAACCGTTTAAAACCCAGAAGTTATTATATACCTGAGGGTGTGTCTAACTATACCTTGTTAAACGGACAATGGAAATTCAAGTATTTTGATAAAGATATTGACTACGTTTCTGATATAAAAGATTGGGATACTATTCCTGTGCCGTCTTGTTGGCAACTTTATGGATATGATAACCCTAATTATACAAATATTTGTTATCCTTTTCCTTGTGACCAACCATATGTGCCGGACGATAATCCTTGTGGTGTATATGAGCGTGATTTTTATATTGAAGATAACTGGGGAAAGCATTATTTTGTTTTTGAAGGTGTTTCTTCCTGTGCCTTCCTCTATATCAATGGTAATTACGTTGGATTTACTCAAGGTTCTCATTTGCAGGCAGAATTTGATATAACAGATTTTGTTATAAAGGGAACAAATACTGTAAGAGTTAAGGTCTTAAAATGGTGTTGTAGCAGTTACATTGAAGACCAGGATTTTCTGAGATTTAACGGAATTTTCAGGGATTGTTATCTACTTCAGCGTCCAGAGGGACATATTGAAGATGTTTGGGTTAACTCAACAGATAGTGAAATTTCAGTAAAACTTGACGGAAAAGCAACTGTAACTATTTTTGAAGCTAACAAGGAAATCTTTAGTGGCGAAGTTAATGACGAATTAGTTTATTGTCCTGAAAATCCTATTCTTTGGAACGCTGAAAAACCGTTTCTTTATAAGGTTGTAATTTCTCGTAATGATGAGGTTATAACCTTAAAAACTGGACTTAGGAAAATATCGGTTTCAGAAAAATTTGAATTACTTATTAACGATGTGCCAGTAAAACTTTTCGGTGTTAACCATCATGATACATCAAAATATAATGGTTGGTGTATGACCAATGAGGAAATCAAAAAAGATTTAGAATTAATTAAAGAATTAAATATTAACTGTATCAGAACATCGCATTATCCTCCAACACCTTATTTTGTTCAGTTATGTGATGAAATGGGCTTTTATGTTGTACTCGAATCAGACCTTGAATGTCACGGATTTAACCAACGATTACCTGGCGGAAAGTTTTATGATACCGAGTCAGGCGATTGGCCAACTACATTGCCGGAATGGAGAAATGAATTCGTTCAAAGAATGGAACGCGCAGTTGAATGCTTTAAATGCTTTTCAAGTATTATTATGTGGTCTACTAGTAATGAATGCGGCTACGGAACAAATCTAAAGGCGATGATTGATTGGGCGCGAAATAGAGACAGTTCTCGTTTGATTCATTGTTGCGAAGCTTCCAATAAAGGACGATATGACCCTGATTCATATTCCAGAATGTATCTAGGTCTTGAGGAACTTGAAAAATCGGCTAATGATAAAGAAATTAATCTTCCTATTTTCCTTTGCGAATATGCACATGCTATGGGCAACGGACCAGGTGACGTATGGGATTACAGAGAAATCTTTGATAAATATCCTAATGTTATTGGCGGCTGTGTATGGGAATGGGCCGACCACGTTGTCGTTGATGAAAAAGGCGTACAGCGTTATGGCGGAGACTTTGAAGGAGAGCTTACACACGATATAAACTTCTGCTGTGATGGACTCGTTTTTGCAGACAGAACGTTTAAGGCAGGCACGTTAGAGGTTAAAGCGGCTTATCAACCAATTAAAACTACATACAATGATGGTGTTTTACGCGTATTTAATCATTACAATTTTACCGACTTAAATGAATGTGAATTCAGTTATAAAATTGAATGTGATGGTATAAAGGTTACTGAAAAGTCTGTAAAATTATCTTGTGCACCCGGCAAATTTATAGATGTTGAAGTTGACAAATTAGATTTAGAAAGCAACTTTGGCGCTTATATCACTGTAACACTTGTTAAGGACGGCAAGACCGTTGCTCAAACCCAACACGAATATGAAGCTCGCAGAAAAGAGAGCATAAATAATTCTTCGTTAGCGACTCTTGAAGAAGATGAGTTTAACATTTATGCTAATAGTGAAAAGTTCAGTTATACTTTCTCTAAGCATTACGGCGGATTTACAAGTATTATTGTTGATGGCGTACAGCAGTTAAATGGCTTAACCAAGATATCTGTCTTTAAGTCATTAACCGATAACGAACGTGGAATTCGACCATTATGGGTTCGTGTTAATGGATGGCAGGGTGAAAATCTTAACGCTTCGTTTAATAAGGTTTACGATTGTAATATTGTAGATGGTATTATTGTTGTGAATGGCTCTATTGCAGGCGTTTCTCGTGTTCCAATCGTAAAGTTTAAAGTAACCTATAAAATCTTTGCAGACGGCAAAATTGACGTTAGTGTAGATGCTAACGTAAGAGAAGATGCAACACGTTTACCACGATTTGGCTTTGATTTTGAGCTTACAAAAAGCACTAAAGACTTTACGTATTTCGGATTTGGTCCAATTGAAAGTTACTGTGATATGAATCACGGTGCTTTAATGGGTATGTATGAAAGCAATCTTGATAAAGAATATGTTGAATATGTAAGACCACAGGACCATGGAAATCATTTCAACACGAAATATTTGAAAATTGGTAAATTATGCTTTACCGGAGACAGTTTTGAATTTAATGCTTCAAAATACTCTACTAAAGCCTTGTTTGATGCTTGGCACACTGATGAACTTGTAGAAGATGATAAAACACACCTTAGAATCGACTATAAGGTTTCCGGTATTGGTTCAGCATCTTGCGGTCCGGATTTAAGTGAGCGTTATAAGCTTAACGATAAGCATATTAAGTTTATGTTCACAATTTCTCCGCTAGTTTAAACACAAAAACACAAGTTTATTTAATAAACTTGTGTTTTTTGTTATTAGAGTATATAATATTAGTTAATAAGAGGTGTTTTTATGGACTTTGTTCTTCTTACTGCTTTTGGAGTAGGTGGCGCAACTGTTATCGGCGCAATTTTTGGCTTTATTTTTAAAAAAATATCACATAAATTCAATGATATAATTTTAAGTTTCGCATCTGGTATAATGTTGTCTGCCGCAGTTGTAGGCCTCATTATGCCGTCATTATCATCTGAACCTATTTCTATTTTAATAACTGTAGTTGGCATCTTTACCGGTGCAATTGTTTTAAATTTAATTGATAAAATAGTACCTCATTTACATCGCATGGCAGACAAGGATATAGAGGAGCATAATCCTTCTCAGGCACGAATTGACAAGCTACTTCTGTTTGTTCTCGCCATTGCAATGCACAATTTTCCTGAAGGAATTGCTGCAGGTGTTGGATTTGGCTCAGATAATCCAACTCAGGCGCTTACTATCGCAGGTGGCATAGCTCTTCAGAATATTCCTGAGGGAATGGTTATTATTGCTCCTATGTTGACGGCAGGTATAAGTAAAAGCAAGACTTTTGTAATAGCCGCAGCAACAGGCCTTATTGAAGTGTTAGGTACTTTGCTTGGTTATTATGCTGTTAATATTTCTACAGCTATTCTTCCGTTTTCACTAGCCTTTGCAGGTGGCACAATGCTCTATATCATAAGTGACGAGATGATTCCTGAGACCCATTCTCACGGCAATGAAAGGAGTTCTACCTTTGCGTTGCTTGTTGGTTTTTGCGTTATGCTTATAATGGATTTCATCTTATAGTTTTAAATCTAGAATGTTTTTCACTAAATTTTCATATTTTTTAATAAAATATATGATGTGGTGATTTTTAGTGAAAACCTTTTGCAAAACA
>JAZNBQ010000048.1:0-6910 GCA_045587065.1 Acutalibacteraceae bacterium
TCACTTTCAAAAAGCTTATGCTCTAAAAAATGGGCAATTCCTTCAGGCACTGATATTTCTTCCTCATCATTTTTAGAAAACTTTGTATCTATAGAGCCGTACTCTGTGCCGAATATGGCATATGCCGAGGAAAAGTCCTTCTTTTCCATAACGTAAACCTTAAGACCGTTTTCTAAAACACAAAAGGTATATTCTCCAAGCAAGGAGTTTTTAATAACTGATTTTTCCATTATTTTCCCTCCTGTGACAGAAGCTTATAGACTGTATGAAGTTTTAAACCTTGTGCGGCCTTTACTATTTGCTCTTTTGTGATTTTTTCTATTTCCTCTATAGCCATTTCAGGCGTTAAAATTTCTTCTTTTAAAGCATAGGCACTATACCATGCATCAAGAGCAACTGCACTGTCATAATAGGAACCCAACGAATCGGTTATTGCCTTTTTTGAAGCACACAGAGTAAAATCATCAAACTCCCCTTTTTGCACGTAAGACAGTTCTTTTAGCACCGCTTCTACTACTCTGTCGGCATTTTCATCATCAATACCTGAAGAAACTATAACGTAGCCTTTTTTTCTGGTTGCGGCTGCAGAGCAATAATAACATAGAGACTGTTTTTCTCTAACGTTGGCAAAGAGTTTTGAATATGGTCCGCCACCAAAAATATCGGTAGCAAGAAGCAAAGGAAAAGATTCTTTTCCTTGTCCGTAAACTTTACTTGAAAAGCCCATTGTAAGTTTTCCCTGGCTTACGCCAAAATGCTCGGTTACCTCTTTGGGACTTTCTACACTTTCAAGGGGAGTTGTTTTTTCAGGGTCGTTTACATCTATTCTGTTATACTTAGAAAGTTCTTCCCTTAAATTTTCAAAAAGGCCTTTTGGCAACTGATTACCAACAACGCTTACTCTTATATACGCGTTTAATAGCAGTCTTTGCCAAGCAGAAAAAAGGTCTTTGCCCTCTAGTTTTAAGACGTCTTCTACTTCTCCGTAGGTAAAATTTCCGTATGGGTCTCCTTTAAACATTTCCTTTAAAAGACGTGTTTTTGCAAAGGAACGTTTATCGTTAATTTCCCCTTCAATTCTTTCTATTGTTTTACGCTTTTCTCTTTTTAAATCCTCTTCTTTAAAGGAATTTCCTTCCAATGAGGGTTTGAAAATCAAAGAACTGAGAAGTGCGGTTGCTTTTTTTATGATACTTTCATCGCCCAGAGAAAATTTATCGTTAATTACGCTTATACTTATTCTGGTATGCAACGAGTCTCCGTTTTTTGAAACGGAGCAAGAAAGTTCTGCACCATAAAGGCGCAAAAGTTCTACATTAAGTCTTGAGTAATTTGGAAACTCCTCGCTACAGGAGGTTAAAAGATATGGCAAAAGGGCATCTGCTGCCAAGTTCTCTTTATCTAGCGGCAGATAAAAATGAAATGATATCAATGTGGTGTTAAAACGTTTGTTTTCTATAAAAATACCCTTAGCGCCATGGGCTAAAGAAAAAATGTTAAATGCCACTATTTTGCCTCCTTTGATTTAATAAAATATATTTTACCACACTTTTTGTTAAATTAAAAGAAATCTTTTTATTATATATGAAAATTTTTCTTCCTCTTTTTGAAGATTTGTGGTATAATTTATTTTGTGTATTTATGTGCATTTGCGCTATGGAGGTTTTTGGTTTTGTCAAACTTTGAAAATGAGAGTTCAAACAACATAATAGCCGGCAGAAATCCTGTAATGGAAGTTATTCGTTCAGGCAGAGAAATTGACCGTTTGCTTGTTGCTCATGGTGCCGCTACCGGTTCGGTTACTGCTATTATTGCAAAATGCAATGAACGCGGAATTTTAATTAAAGAGGTCTCCCCCTCTAAGCTTGATTATCTCACAGGCGGTGCTAACCATCAAGGCGTTGCTGTTATGATTGCAACACAAGAGTACTGCGAAGTTTCTGATATATTAAACCTTGCCAAAGAAAGAAACGAAAAACCTTTTATAATTATTTGTGACAGAATTGAAGACCCTCATAATCTCGGCGCTATTATAAGAACTGCCGAAGCGGCAGGTGTTCACGGAATTATTATTCCCAAACGCAGAAGCGCCTCCTTAAATGTTACTGTTGCCAAAGCTGCAAGTGGTGCTTTGGAATATATGAAGGTTGCAAGGGTTACCAACATTGCAAACGAAATAGATTCCCTAAAAAAAGAAGGTATTTGGGTTTTCGGCGCCGATATGGACGGACAGGATTACACAAAAACTGACTTTGACCTGCCTTGCGCTTTAGTTATTGGAAACGAGGGCAACGGCATAGGCGACCTTGTAGCAAAAAAATGCGATGCCATTGTAAGTCTTCCTATGGTTGGAAAAATTAATTCTCTTAATGCATCGGTTGCCGCAGGTATACTTATGTACGCAGTTTTGAATAGCCGCTCCTAAATTATTTCAAAATTCTTGAAGGTGGAAGAATGAGTAGTTTGTTTAATAAAAACTTACCATTAGATAGCGAAAGCTCTGAAGATTTTTTAGAGCTTTTGCCTCTTGCAGACATATTCCAAGATAAAAATATAAAATTTGAAAAAAGTCCCGTAGAAGAAACAGAAAGTTTTGACAACATTCTTCTGGAGTCTGAAAAGTTTTCTCCTCTTGAAGCCTTAAAGCAGGAGATGCTTGATAATGCCCAGGCCGAGAATTCTACCGTTGTTACCGAGCAGGAGCCTAGCCTGAACATTTCTACTAAAAGCAGTCTTTTAGAAAAATGTCTCCCCTTTATCTATGATGAGGATGGAGAAATTTGCATTGATGACAAGCCTGATTACACCCTTGAGAGTGTTGACGACATTATTAACTCTGCAGAAAAAAGAGCTAAAGAAAAGATTGCAAAGCTTTACAACTTAAATTATGACCAGAAAAAAGAAGAATTTGTTGAGCCTGTAAAGCCTGAAGTCACAGTCTCTTCTTCTGATACCGGTGATAAAAACAGTAAATTCAACACAAAGCCTGTTGATTTACCATCCGATATTGAGCTTCCTACCAAGGCAGACGTTTTATTAGACGACCTTAACGGAAAACGTACTGAGGTTACTGCTACAGAAAGCATTACCACTACCTACTCAAATCTTTCAAATATTCAAAACAGTAAGACTTTTGCCGAGGAAAAAACTCAGATTTTACCTGAAATTAAAATTAAAGAAACAGCGCCTGAAGATTTTGAGGACATAATGAGTCATACCAGGCACGTTAACATTAAAGATATACCAAACATAAAGAAAGAAACTCCTACCGAAAAGCCTCGCAAGGAAAAAGAAATTCATTTTGACTACAATGTAGAAGATTATCTTTCTTTTTCAGATGCTAAAAAAATCGGAACAAAACTGAAAAGAAAAAGAAGGTCGGCGTTTTTACGATTCTCTTTTACCACCCTCATTACTGTAGTTGTTTCGATTTTGTCTCTGCCCTTCTTTGATTTATTTTTAACAGACAGTGCGCTTACGATGTCTATTATTGCACTTGGTTTGTTTACCTTTACTTTTGTTTTAAACCTTGACGTTTTTGTTTCTTTTAAAAACGCCTTTACCAATAAAATGTCGGCAGATTTTATTACTGCTCTTTGCCTTTGTGCAACCGAGCTCCATTTAATAGTAGGTCTGCTGTCAGGCGGGTATTATTTTAAAACTATTTTACCTGCCCTTGTTTCTCTTGCCTTTGGCGGTTATGTTAAATATCGCAAGGCCACTATGGTGGTTAACAACTTTAAGCTTGTAGCGGCAAGAAGAGAAAAACAGGTTGTTTCCCTTATTGATGATACCAACGTTACCTCTCTCATGGCACGTTCTTCCATTGAAGGCGACGTTTTAGCGGCAGGTATTAAGAGAACTGCAGAAATTACGGATTTTCTTAAAAACACGTCTTATGACAATTATCTTGGTTCTCATTATTCTGTTTTATCTTCTGTAATTATGGGCATCTCCTTTGTTGTTTCTCTATTTATTGGGGTGTTTTATAATTCTTTTGACTATGCCATTTGCGGATTGGCCTTGACCTTAGGTCTCTTTGCAATGCCTTCTCTAATGGCTTATGAATATTTACCCATTACCAATATGTGCGGAAAGTTATTTAAGATGAATGCGGCTGTTATGGGTAAATATTCTGCAAGCAAGATAGAGGAAATTAATGCAGCCGTTGTATCTTCCAACGAGTTGTTCCCAAAAGGTACTATTGAACTTGCCAACATGCATCCACTTGGAGCATCCAACATTGATGAAATATTAAAAGAAGCTACTGCTGTTGCAACTGTTATTAAAAGTCCTTTAGAATTTGTGCTTCGCGGCATAGTTGGTGAAAATACAGAAATACCTGTTGCAGACAGTGTTAAATACGAAGAAAACTTAGGTATTTCAGGTTGGGTTGGCGACCATAATTTCCACATAGGCAACCGTACTCTTATGGAAGCGCACAGCATCCGCGTTCCGTCTTTAGAGGTAGACAAGAAAATCCTGCATCAAGGCTTTTTCCCTGTTTACATAGCCTGCGACCAACGCGCTTGTGCCCTTCTTATTATAAAGTATAAGCCTGACGAACATATTGAAAATAATCTGCTAAAGCTTGTAAACACCGGTGTTACACTTCTGGTTAACAACTGCGACCCTAACATTACCGAAGAAATGTTAGCTGATTATTACTCAATATACCCCGACAGCATTAAAATTATGGACCATATCGGTTGCGCTAAATACAAGAATGCCGTTAATTATAGTGAAACTGCTTCTGCTCACGCTTTTACAAGCGGTGGACTTAATAGCTTTTTAGCAATTCTTACAAACTCTATTAAGCTTCGCAGAGTTTCTGCTACCATGCTGACTATTTACATTATAACTGCCATACTTTCTGTTGCAGTTTTTACGGTTGTTTCTTTAAACGGCGTTTCAAGCCTGATGGGCGTTGGAGTCTGCTTATTAATTGAAGCAATTTCCCTCATTATATCTCTTTTAGGCTACTGGTTTGCATCATAATAAAATAGGGTGATTAAAATTTTAGGTAATTATATAAAACAGTTCTTTAAAAAACCTGAAAACTTAATATATGTTGCATTTGTATCTGTTTTTCTTCATTTTGCAGTAACAGTGTTAGTGGTTTTTGCATTTGGCTTTGTAATTCTATTTAACAAAGAAAAACGTAAGATGGCTTTTTCGTACAAGGGACGAGTTTCTTTCCTTTTGTTTACGATATACACAATAATAATTGCGGCGTTTAACGGCAATTATATTGGTATGCTTTGTTCTGTTTTCTTTTTCTTTGTTATTGTAATAAGCTATTATGCAAGACATATTTTAACCTCTGAAATTTTGGAAAACGGTCTGAATTTATGTTGTATTATGAGCCTTATAATTACAGTTTGCGCAGTTATTGACAAATGCTTTAATTTAGACGTGTCCGGTTATCGCTGCACACTATGGTTTTTTAATACAAACTATCTTTCAACAATTATGGCAACAGTTATAATTATTTGCGGTCACAAGGTTATAAATGTAAAAACAAAATCTTTTTTCTATTACGTTACTACTTTTTGTTGTGCGTTGACTATGTATCTTTGCGGAAGCATTTTTGCGTTTATTGAAATTTTTGTAGGTATAAGTGTTCTTCTGCTTTTAAACCGCAAACATTTTATGCTTTCGCTATTTCTCTTTACCGTATGTATATGTATTGTTATTTTATATTGCGAACCTGAAATCTTCCCAAGACTTATGAATTCAAATATTACTACAGATAACCGAATTCTTATCTGGGATGCAAGTATGAATTTCATAAAAGAATCGCCCTTGTTCGGACGAGGATTTTTAAGTTATTATCTTTTATCAAATGGTGTTGAAGGTCTTTTGTCCAGCACCCACGCTCACAACCTTGCTCTAGAGCCAATTTTAAGTTTTGGTCTTATTGGAAGTCTTATACTTCTTTGTTTCATTTGGTCTTATTACAAGAAAGCTGCTCAGTGCAAAGAGCTTTTACGTAAAAACAAAACTACCATACTTATACTTTCTATTTCCGCGGCGGTTTTAATTCACGCCACTACAGACATGACTATGCTTTGGGTACAAACAGGCCTTCTGTATGCTCTTATTCTGGGTGGACTTGGAATTGATGAACGCGCTCTTGAAAAACGCGCACTTGCTTGTGTTAAAAATTCTGAAAAATATAATTCTGTGACTTCGAAGGAGGAATAAATATGGAAAAAGAAAAATTCTATATAACCACAGCCATTGCTTATACTTCTCGTAAGCCTCATATCGGAAACGCTTATGATATTGTTCTTGCCGATATGATTGCTCGTTACAAGAGAATGATGGGCTTTGACGTGTATTTTATGACCGGTTCTGATGAACACGGACAAAAAATTGAAGAATATGCAAAGGCAGAAGGTATTTCTCCAAAGAATTATGTAGACAATATCTCTTCTCAAATAAAAGACGTTTGGAATAGTATGAACACTACCTACGATAAGTTTATTCGTACTACCGACGACTACCACGAAAAAGTTGTTGCTAAAATCTTTAAAAAGCTTTATGACCAAGGTGACATTTATAAAGGTCATTATGAAGGAAAATATTGTGTTCCTTGTGAATCCTTTTTTACCGCTTCTCAGCTTGTTGACGGCAAATGTCCTGACTGTGGCAGAGACGTTGTTGACTCTAAGGAAGAGGCTTACTTTTTAAAACTTGGCAAATATCAGGACAAATTAATTAAATATTATGAAGAGAACCCTGATTTCATTAAACCTGACTCCAGACGTAATGAAATGCTTAACAACTTTATAAAACCGGGTCTTCAAGACCTTTGCGTATCACGTTCATCCTTTAAGTGGGGTGTGCCTGTAAGCTTTGACGACAAGCATGTAATCTACGTATGGATTGACGCTCTTTCAAACTA
>JAZNBQ010000049.1:0-27694 GCA_045587065.1 Acutalibacteraceae bacterium
AGAGAGAGACCTCTCCGGCAACGGCTTTAAGTCCGTCAATTATAAACTTGAAAACTGCGGCAAATCCCATACCTGCAAAAACGGTGGAAGCGTTTGCGCCGCCCTCTTCGCCTGCTAAAAGAACTTCTGCACAGGCAGAGCCTTCGGGGTATGGAAGAACACCGTGTTCTTTGACAATAAGAGCGTTTCTCAGGGGTATCATAAAGAAGACACCAAGAAGACCGCCTATTAAAGCAATAATAGTAATCTCTAAAAGCTCTGGCTTGTCCGTCTTGCCCTCTGCCGCCCATAAAAATAAAGCGGGAAGGGTAAAAATAGCACCTGCTGCTAAGGATTCACCGGCAGAGCCGATGGTCTGAACGATATTGCTCTCAAGAATGGAATTCTTTCGCATAAGAACGCGAATAACACCCATAGCAATAACCGCTGCAGGAATAGATGCAGAAACAGTCATACCTACTCTAAGACCTAAATAGGCATTTGCAGCACCAAATATTACGGCTAAAAGCACACCCATAATTATGGAAGTAACTGTAAGCTCAGGAGTAATTTTTTCTGCTGCGACATAAGGTTTAAAGTTTTTGTTGTCCATAATTTCTCCAATCTGTAATTTTTAATTCAAAACATTATACCATATAAAAACTATTTCTGTAAAGAACTATTTAACATAGTCTTTAAAAGTTCGTAAACTCTTAAAACCGAAGAAACCGAAACCTTTTCTTTAGGAGAGTGAACATCAAAAATATCAGGACCTATGGAAATACAGTCAAGCTCCGGAATTTTAGCCGAAAATACCGCACATTCAAGACCTGCGTGAATAGCCTCTATTTTAGGCTCCTTACCAAAAACGGTATTAAAGGTTTTTATATATAATTGTTGCAAAGGGGAATCACTCTTAAATTCCCAAGGCTCGTATCTGCCAAACATCTTATATTCAAGGCCTAAAGTCTTACCAAAGGAAATCATTTTTTCTACTAAAAGATCAAGGGCAGAAGCCTTGTTGCTTCTAAGAGCAAAGTGGAAGAAGATATTGTCTTGGTTGGTTCTAACAACACCTAAATTAAGAGAGGTTTCTACAAGGCCCTTAATTTCGGCACTCATATTAACAATGCCGTTCGGCGCGTTTAGTAAAACTTCTATAAGGCGGTTGCTTGCAAAAGAATCTATAGCCTCAAAGGTGCCGCTTTCTATAAAATCGCAATTCAAAGTGCAGCCGGGCTCGCGAGAAAAAATTTCGGTTTTAATCTCTTCAAAATAAGCCTTGGCTTCGGCTATTAAAGCCTTTGCGTCCTTTGTTATGAGCTTTGCACACACGGTAAACGGAATGGCATTTGCCTTTGCGCCACCAAGAATTTCTGCAATATTAAAATCGAAGCGATTTTTTAAATGGTTTAAAATTCTTCCGCAAAGCATATTGGCGTTAACTCTGCCTTTGTCAATCTCTACGCCTGAATGACCACCTTTAAGACCGTCAATTATAAGACTGACTTTTTCGCCAGAAACCTTTTCCTTTTTAAAAGGCAAGGAAAAAGTGACGTCACAGCCTCCTGCACAGGAAACGGTTAAAATGTTTTCTTCTTCAGAATCCAAATTAATCATTTTTTTTGCGGAAAACAGTGAAAAATCAAACTCTCCTGCACCAAGCATACCGATTTCCTCATCGGTAGTAAAGACCGCTTCAATGGGGGGATGAGAAAGATTTTCGTCGGCTAGAATGGCCAGAATCATTGCAACGCCAATGCCGTTGTCGGCGCCTAAGGTTGTGTTTTTAGCCTTTACAAAATCGCCGTCTATAAATATGTCTAAAGGCTCTTTGTCAAAATCAAAATCCAAGCCACTGATTTTTTCACAAACCATATCTAAATGGGCTTGTAGAATAATAGGTTCTGTGTTTTTCAGGTCTTTAGAGCCTTCCTTATATATAATTACATTTTTTGCATCATCGCAAACAAACCTTAGATTATGGCTCTTGGCAAAATTCACACAGTACTGGCTTATTGCGGTCCTGTTGCCCGAGCCGTGAGGAATGTTACACATTTCCTCAAAATATTTAAAAACTTCATAAGGCTTTAGGGATTCAAGTTTATTCATTAGATTCTCCTGTGCTTTCTTTAAAACTTTTTTGTAGGGTTTGGGAGATTTGGAGCATAGTGTCTTTGTCTACCTTTAAAATTTTTCGGTCATAAGTTAAAATTCCATTAATTTCATCCTCCACGTCGGAAAGCTGAGTCAAAACAACACCGTTTACACCATTTTTGACAGAGGGAACAACCTGTTGTGTATAAAGGTTATATAGTTCCTTCATAAAGATGTCCTTGTCGGTATATTTCCTGTAACCGTACACATTGTCAGGATTAAAAACGTGGTCTTGTACATTTAGCGAGTAGCCGCCAAACTCCGAAATAATAGTGGGCTTAACAGCATTTCCTTTTGAAGTCAAGGACTTGAAATAAGTATGGTCGCTTACTACGTCACTTTCACAATCCTTAAACCAGCCGGAAGCGGTGTCCCAGATTCTTGAAGAATCCATACTTTTAAGAGTGTTGTAAATTTTGGTGGCGTTATGTTGACCCCAACCCTCGTTAAATATGGTGTAGTAAACTATACAAGGATGATTATAAAGAGTGTTAACGGTTGATACAGAATCCTCTAAAAAGACCTTTGCATATTTTCTCGGAGCGGTTTTGCGGAGCCCACGTTTTGTAAAAACAGTAGGCAGAGCAGTATCAATTAAAAAATTATATCTGCCGTTATTAACCATATCCTGAAAAACAAACATACCGTATAAATCGCAATAATAGTAGAAAATATCAGGCTCAATTTTAATATGCTTTCTCAAGGTGTTAAAACCAAGCTCTTTCATTCTTAAAATATCATCAATATACGCCTTTTCATTCCCGGGAGTATATATGCCGTCAGGGTAATAGCCTTGGTCTAAAAGGGCATTAAAAAACTGTGGTTTTTTGTTTAAGGTTATATAAGCTGTGCCGTTAATATTTGCAATAGAAACTTCTCTTAAAGCAAAGTAAGATGAAATTTTATCTTCTCCGCAGAAAAGAGTGAAATTATAGAGGTAGGGGTTTTCCGGTGTCCATAAATGAATTTCTTTTGGAGTCAGAGTAAATTCGTCCCCCTCAAACTCATAACCCTCGCCGTCAAGATCTATAATTTTTTTAGTTTCTCCGCCTATAACCTTTATATTCACGTTGTTAAGAGTAGGGGTAATCTTAATTTCTTTTATATAGTTTTCAGGCACAAACTCAAGCCATACCGTTTGCCAGATGCCGCTGATAGGGGTATACCACATACCACCTCTTTTATGCTTTTGTTTGCCATAAGCATATTTTTTATCTAAGGAATCGCGAACAACAACTTTAAGGTGGTTCTCTTTTTCTAAGTAGGGTGTCACGTCAAAGGAAAAAGGTAAATAACCGCCTGTGTGTTCTCCGACTTTTTGTCCGTTTATAAAAACCTCAGCTTTGGTGTCAACTGCGCCAAAATGGAGCAAAGCGCGCTTTTCTTTTAAATCTACAGAAAAACTTTTTTCATAAATCAGTTCATCAGAGCCCTTTGTAATGCGTCTTATCCCTGAAAGCTCACTCTCAGGTGAGAAGGGAACTAAAATATCTCCAAGAGGGCAGATTTTGTTTTTCTCTCTAACAGAAAATTTCCACTTTCCGTTAAGAACTAAAAAATCATCTCTTTTAAATTGAGGTGAGGGGTGAAAATTAAAGGGGATTTCATCAGGGGAATAAGGGGTTTTCAGCTTTTTTGTAGAGGTAGGTTTGCTTTTTTGCATAAAGATGATAAAAGGCACGAGAAAAACTAAAACAAGTAGCGCAAAAAGGAAAATATCAGGGGTGGGAACAAAAGAATATGTGCCATCGTTCCCGAGAATTTTAGGGGCGTTTTTAAGAATTTGTTTGCTAATAAAGGGGCCTATGATTCCGGGAATCAAAACCTGAGAAACTATTCTTACACCCTGGAGCCTGCCTGCTTTGCCACTAGGAGTGTTGTCACGGATTTTTGCACCGAAAACCGCCATTCCTGAAAGGTAGCCACTCATCATAAGAAGAGAGCCTACAAAAACAGGAAGGGTGCTTTTAAATATAAACAGAATGATATAACCGGCGGACAGGCTTAAAAGAGAAAAGCAAAGTGAAAAACCAAAACCCTTCTTGTCGTACACCTTGCCCCAAAAAGCCGTAATTATTGAAGCGATAATTATAGCAGGAGCCATTATAAGAACGTAATCCTTCATTTCAAGGGATACTTCGTAGTAAATAATGAGGTAGGGCATAAAAATCTGAATAGAAATATTAAAAATTATAAACGCGCCCAGAGCTAAATATAAAGAAGTGTTTTGTTTTAGAGTAGAGGGTAAAAATCCGTAAATAATGTTTTTTAAATAACCGCTTTTTTCTTTTTCGAAGTCAGGCTCTTTAATTATAAAAATACCAATAACACCTATACATAAAACGACGATGCCGATAATGGAAAAAATCAGTGTCCAACTGGAAGACTGATTCAAATCAAAGGCCATAAATCCGCCAAAAACAGCTAAAATTGCAACAAGGGGCATCATAGCGTTTATGCCTTCGGCGCTTCCTCGGTTGGAAGAGTCGGTGGAATCGGTCAGCCAAGCATTAAAAGCGGCATCGTTGGCAGATGAGCCGAAAAAGGTCATAACACAGTCCATAATTATAACCAAATAAATGCCTATAATAGCCGCAGAAACGGTGGCAGGGAAAATCTTTTCAATAACATCTAACCTGATAATGGAAAAGGCAAAAATAGAAATACCCCAAAGAATATAACCACCGCACATAAAGAGTTTGCGTTTGCCTATCTTATCTGACAGGGCACCAATAAAAATAGTGGTAAGAGCCGCCGAAACAGCACTTGCCATTACCATATTAGAAATATCGGAAGCTGTGGCGTTAAAGGATTTGTAAATAAATACGTTAAAGTACATATTTTCCACAACCCAAGCCACCTGACCAATAAGACTGAACAGAATCAGCGTAGTCCAAAAACGAGGCGAAAGTTTAGTTTTCATAAAGTCCTCCTGCCTTTTAAGAATTTTCCTATATTATAAAGCATAAATAAATATTTATCAATTCAAAATAAAAAAGCGGTGGAGTTTTCCACCGCTTTCAAGCTTGTTCTTAAGCTTTTCCAACAGAACCGAAGAGTTCCATTTTTTCTTTAACAGTAGCTTTGATAGCCTCAACACCGTCTGCTAAAAGCTTTCTTGGGTCAAAGCCCTTGCCAACCTGGTCTTTGCCGGCTTCAATATATTTTCTGGTAGCTTCAGCAAAAGCAAGCTGACATTCGGTGTTAACGTTGATTTTTGAAACGCCGAGAGAAATAGCTTTTTTAATCATGTCGGCAGGAATTCCTGTGCCTCCGTGAAGAACTAAAGGCATAGTTCCTGTAAGCTTCTGAATTTCTGCTAATGTGTCAAAGCTGAGACCTGCCCAGTTTGCAGGGTATTTGCCGTGAATGTTACCAATACCTGCAGCAAGCATTGTAACGCCAAGGTCGGCAATCATTTTGCATTCGTTAGGATCTGCAACTTCACCGCCGCCAACAACGCCGTCTTCTTCGCCGCCGATAGCACCAACTTCAGCCTCTAAAGAAAGACCAAGTTTGTCTGTAAGAGCAACAAGCTCTTTGGTTTTTTCAATGTTTTCATCAATAGGGTAATGTGAACCGTCGAACATTACGGAAGAGAAGCCTGCCTCGATACAAGCCTTTGCACCTTCGTAAGAACCATGGTCTAAGTGAAGAGCAACAGGAACGGTAATTCCAAGGCACTCAATCATACCTTTAACCATGCCTACAACGGTTTTGTAGCCGCACATGTATTTTCCGGCACCCTCAGAAACGCCGAGAATAACAGGAGAGTTAAGCTCTTGTGCGGTAAGTAAAATAGCTTTTGTCCATTCAAGGTTGTTAATGTTAAACTGACCAACGGCATATTTGCCTGCTTTAGCCTTTGTTAACATTTCTTTTGCAGAAACTAACATATTAAAATCCTCCAAATTTTATTATATATACAGTTTACCTCAAAAAAACTTAAAAATCAAGACTTAATAAGGCATTATTAAGTTTGAATCTGCTTATATTTATAAAATTCGCCTTTTTTTGCCATAAGCTCATCGTAGTTTCCGTACTCAACACAACGACCGTCTCGCATAACCGCAATTTTGTCGGCGTTTTTTATAGTAGAAAGACGGTGGGCAACAATAAAGGTAGTGCGGTCTTTTGTAAGGTTGTTTATAGCGGTTTGAATTTCTTTTTCAGAAACCGAATCCAGAGCACTGGTTGCCTCGTCGAAAATAATGACGTCAGGCTTTCTGATTAAAGCACGGGCAATAGAGATTCTTTGCCTTTGGCCGCCTGAAAGCTTGTCTCCGTGTTCTCCTATAGAGGTGTTGATACCGTTAGGCAGTTTTTCAATAACACTGGTTAAATTTGCCGCTTTTATGGCATCTTCAAGCTCTTTTTCAGTAACGTCGGGTCTGCCGTAGGTAATATTATCTTTAATGCTGCCGCTAAAAAGAATGGTGTTTTGCGGAACAACTGCCAGGTGCTGCCTGTAGGAATGGACGTCTATGTTTTTTATGTTCTGTCCGTCAACATAAATTTCTCCTGAGTTGGGTTTAAAGAAACCGACTATCATATTAATAACGGTGGTTTTACCTGCTCCGGATTCGCCTACAAAGGCTATAGTTTCACCTTTTTTAATATCAATGTTAAAATCTTTAAGAACTAAATAATCGTCGTCATCATAGTGAAAGGAAACGTTTTCAAAACGATATTCGCCTTTAAGATTTTTAATTTTTTTGGTTCCGGTATATTTTTCCACGTCGTAGGAAGACAAAATCTCGCCTATGGAATTAACACTTTCGGTTCCTTTTGTAATTATAGGCAACATACCGGTAATTCCTGAAACCTTGGCAATAAGGGTTGTAAAATAACTTTGATAAAGCGTGATTTCTCCCACCGTAATTTCTCCTCTTATGGCAAAAGAAGCAGAAATGCAAAGGCAAATAAGCTGAAAAACAGAAAAAACAACCCAGTTTACAGAACCAAAAAAGGAGTTAATCAAATCCAAATTATAGCCATGCTCGGCAACAGAGGTAACGCGGTGGGTAAGTCTGTTTATTTCTACGTTTTCCAAGGCGTGAGCCCTTGTAACAGGCACAAGCTCAATCATGTCCATAACATCAGAAGAAGTGTTTTCAACTTCCTTTCGGAACAGATGGTTATGCTTTCTCATAGCCTTTCTGAAGGGCAGCATACTAAACACTGCCACAGGAACGGTTATAAGGAAAATAAAGAATATAGTAATATTTTTGTTTATTACAATGATTATAGTAATAAGCATAGAGAAAAGGATTTCCAATATCAAATTAAAAATTTGACTGGACAGACCTTCAACCGCCTCAACGTCGCGCATAACCTTAGACTGTATACGGCCTGAGGGAATATTTTTATGAAAAGAAATGGAGAGTTGTTGCAGCTTTCTTATCATAGCACCTCTGAGTCCTGCCTCCACGCTTCGTCTTGCAAGACTGAAATACTTAATGTGAAGCATATGAAAGGGAATGTTGAGGAGAAGAACAATGACAGCAAAAACGATATTGCTAATAAAAAGTTCTGTGCTATTTTCCGGTTTTTTGGTAGCAATATCAATTATGTTGGCAGTAATAAGTGGAATAATCCAAACAGGTGCAGATTTAATGGCAAAAAAGATAGTTGAAAGTAAAATTTTAAAACAATAGGGTTTATAAAGTTTGCCAAGCATTTTGAAAGCGCCGGTTTTTTTAGTGTTATAAGCTTTTATAAAAGCCTCTTCTTCTTTTAAAATTTCTTCTTCATTAAAACAACTTTTCGAGTTAAGTTTGGTTTTATCTTTTTCCATAAAAACACCTCGGTTTTCGGTTTTCAAGTTTGTTATACTACAAATAAAAATGAGTGTCAACAATAAAATCTTTTAAAAAATAAAAATTGACTTTTATATTTATAATATGTATAATGTATATGTTAGAAAAGTTTGACTTTTAATAATCAAAAGTTTTGTTTTTATGGTTTCGGGCATACTATTTTTGCGAAAATTATTTTGTATTTGGGAGTGCCGATTTGGATAAATTTGTTATTAATGGCGGAAAAAGACTCGAGGGAAAAGTTGTAATAAGCGGTGCAAAAAATGCAGCAGTTGCAATTTTGCCGGCAATATTATTGGCAGAAACCCCTTGTGTAATAGATAATGTTCCTGATATATCAGACGTTACTGCTATATTTACAGTACTGAGACAACTTGGTGCTAAGGTAAATAAAATCGGCAGAACTACTTACGAAATTGACCCATCAAACGTCAATTCCTTTGTGGTAACAAAAGAAATGTCGCAAAGCATGAGAGCATCTTCTTATTTTCTCGGCGCTTTGCTTGGAAGAATGAGAAGGGCAAAGGTAGCGCCTCCGGGTGGATGCGATATAGGCCTTCGTCCTATTGACCAGCATATTAAAGGCTTTGAGGCTTTAGGTGCAAGGGTTACTATTGAAGGCGGTATGGTTGACGCCAGAGCCGAAAGACTTGGTGGTTGCTCGGTTTATTTAGACGTGGTATCGGTTGGAGCTACTATCAATATAATGCTAGCTGCAGCGAGAGCCAGAGGTATGACGGTTATTGAAAACGCGGCAAGAGAGCCACACGTTGTTGACCTTGCCAACTTCCTTAACTCTATGGGCGCAGATATTATGGGCGCAGGTACAAGCGTTATTAAAATCCGCGGTGTAGAACATTTAAAAGGCACAGATTACAGTATTATTCCTGACCAGATTGAAGCAGGAACCTATATGGTTGCCGCAGCGGCTACCAAGGGCGATGTAACAATATGCAACGTTACTCCCAAGCATTTGGAGTCTATTATAGCAAAGCTTAAAGAAACAGGCGTTACAGTAGAGGAATTTGATGACTCTGTAAGAATTGTTATGGACAAGCGTCCGGGAAAATGCAATATAAAGACTATGCCTCATCCGGGTTTTCCTACCGATATGCAGCCTCAGTTTGCAACACTTCTTGCTATCTCTGAGGGGACAAGTATTGTAACAGAAGGAGTTTGGGACAGTAGATTCAGATATGCCGACCAGTTAACGTTTATGGGGGCTAACATTCAGGTTGACGGCAAAAGTGCTGTTATAACAGGCGTAGAGGTGCTTACCGCCGCAGAGGTCAAGGCAAATGACCTTAGAGCAGGCGCCGCAATGATTATTGCAGGGCTCGTCGCAGATGGCGTTACTGAGATAGAAGATATTGAGTATATCGACCGAGGCTACGAACAGGTTGTAGAAAAGCTTTCAAGCCTTGGAGCAGATATTAAACGAGTATCTTACGCAGATGACCCTTCGCTTCGTGTTGCAAACTAATAAATTTTAATTAAAGCCGCCTTAAAGGCGGCTCTTATTTTAAACAAAGAAGGTGAAATTTTGGCAAAGCTTTATCCTATGTTTTCTTCCAGCAAGGGTAATTGCACCTACGTAGGCGGCGCAAGGGGAGGAATTCTTGTAGATGCAGGGGTTTCCTTTAAAAAAATAGAAACTGCACTTACGAAAGGCAGAATAACCTTAGAAGATATAAAGGCAATAGCAATAACCCATGAACATGCAGACCACATAAGCGGTTTAAAAGTTTTGCTAAAACATATAAACGTTCCCATAATTGCATCAAGGGATACAATTTATGCCTTGGAATTTCTTAAGATTATAAACGACGAAACGCCTCGTATCTATGCCGACGAGAACGAGGTCATTAGTATTGAAGATATTACCATTTGCCGATTTGCCACAAACCACGACTGCAAAGGCTCAAGCGGTTATACTTTCAAGATAGCCCAAGACGTTAAAATGGCGGTTTGCACCGACCTTGGAGGAATGACAGAAGAAATATTAGAAAACCTAAAAGAATCTAATATTGTTATGTTGGAATCCAACTACGACCCTGTAATGCTTCGTATGGGCCCATATCCACCGGAACTTAAATTGAGGGTTGGCGGAGAAAACGGTCATCTTTCCAATGCAGTTTGTGCAGATACTGTAGCAAAACTTTTTAAAATGGGCTGCAACCGTTTTGTTCTTGCTCATCTTTCGGAAAATAACAACACAAGAGAAAAGGCTGGTTCGGCTACCAAAGCGGCGCTGTTTGACGCAGGAGCAAAGGAAAACGACTACATATTATATATAGCACCCAAACAAGATGGTAAGGTAATCGCATTATGATAAAGATAAAAATAATAGCTCTCGGTAAATTAAAAGAGGATTTTTTAAGAAAAGCAGGGGAAGAGTATCTTAAACGACTTTCTGCCTTTGCAAAAGTGGAAATTATAGAGCTTGAACCGGAAAGACTTTCAGAAAATCCTTCCAAAAATGAAATAGAGAAGGCTTTAGAGTCCGAGGCAAATGCCATATTAAAGAAACTTGAGGTTACAGACTACGTTACCGCTATGTGTATAGAGGGCAAAGAGCTTTCCAGCGAGGAGTTTAGCAGCAAGATTTCTTCTCTTGCTAATATGGGGAAGGGGAACTTTGCATTTATTATAGGAAGTTCCCATGGACTGAGCCATATCATAAAAGAAAGGGCAGATTTTAAAATGTCCTTTAGCAAAATGACCTTTCCTCATCAGCTGTTCAGAATAATGATTTTAGAGCAAATATATCGTGCTTTTAAAATCACTCAGGGCTCAAATTATCACAAATAAAAATTTAATAAAAAAATACTTGACCTCAGGGGTGGTGTTGTGGTATAATCTTACTACCTCTGTAGGTTCTTTTTTTTTGCAAAAAGTACCGTTTTCAAGGTGATTTTCCCTATGTTGTATGTGCTTGTTCCTTTAACTGCAATATGTTGTAAGGAATCAACAAAGAGAAGGTCGCACGAGGGAGGCTAAAGGGTTTTCGGACAGGAACGAAAACTAAAAATATTTCCGTAAAACGGGAGGTGCCGTCATGAGAGTTAAAATCACACTTGCTTGCACAGAATGTAAGCAACGCAACTACAACACAATGAAAAACAAGAAGAACGACCCTGACAGACTTGAAATGAACAAGTATTGTAGGTTCTGCAAAAAGCACACAGTTCATAAGGAAACAAAGTAAGGAGGACAAAAATGAAGGTATTAAATAAAGTATCACAAATTTTGTCTATTGCTTTTGGAGCAGTTGCTCTTTTCCTCTTTTTCACACCTTTTGCTAAAGTTACAGCTGCTGGCAGTGATTACACCTTTGTTGGTGCACAGCTTGCTTTTGGCGCAAACGTAGAATCCATAGGAGAACATCTTGCTAAATCCGCAAACCTTTGGTTCTGTTTCTTTTTAACAGCTTTTGCAGTATTATTCAGCGCTCTTACCTTTAAATTCAAGGGTATGAGATACGCAGCACCTGTTGTTGCAGTTATCGATGCTGTATATATGCTTGTAATCGCATTAAGCTCAGCTGGTTCTTTTGTGGACACAAGACCACTTGCTAATGTTACCGGCGTAACATATGAGCTTTCTGTAATACTTGTTGCAGTAGCAATGTTCGCTTGCTTTGTTTTCGGACTTGCACATTTACTTATTGATGACTATATCTTTGTTCGTGAGAATAAAGGTAAACTCACAATACCACAGAGAATAGTGCGTTTTGTTCGTGACTACAAGAGCGAAGTTAAAAAGATTGTATGGCCAGGTCTTCATGAGGTTCTTAAAAATACCTTAGTAGTACTTGTAATCAGCGCAATTATTGGTGTATTTATCTGGCTTTTAGACTTCGGCCTTGGCCAGTTAGTTTCGCTAATTATTGGCAAAGCGTAATCACGGAGGTCTGATATGGCAGAAGTGAATGAAGCAAAATGGTATGTAATCCATACCTATTCAGGTTACGAGAACAAGGTTGCTTCCGACCTTGAAAAGATTATCGAGAATCGTAAAATGCAGGATTTAATACTAGATATTAAAATTCCTACCGAAACCGTAACCGAAATAAAGGAAGATAAGAAAAAAGAATATGAGCGCAAAGTTTTCCCCGGATACGTGCTTATCAAAATGATAGTAACTGACGATTCCTGGTACGTAGTCAGAAACATCCGTGGAGTAACCGGTTTTGTAGGCCCCGCATCTAAGCCTGTTCCGCTAACCGATAAGGAAGTGGCAGCACTTGGCGTTGAGAAACACGTAGTTGAGGTTGGCTACAAAATTGGCGATTATGTTAAAATTGTTGACGGTCCTCTTAAAGACTTTAATGGTACCGTTACAGCAGTTGATACTGACGCAGGAAGCGTAAGTGTTAACATTTCAATGTTCGGTAGAGAGACAAATGCCGAGCTTGAACTTGACCAGATTGCTCTGGCAGACTAATTAGTTAGTGCTCAGATTTATCTGATTTAGACATTTTGTCTATATTCCGCAAACGCGGAAGTATTAAAAACGCGGCAGTTTGCCGCCGGCACTTAGAGAAACTCTAACGGTGCCACGGTGGGAGGAATGGGTAGATGACCATTCCGCCAAGTGTAAAATACACTGTTACCACGAATAATGGAGGTGCAAACAATGGCTCAAAAAATCATAGGCTACATTAAACTGCAAATTCCGGCAGGCAAGGCAACACCAGCTCCACCTGTTGGTCCTGCACTGGGACAGCACGGCGTTAACATTATGGCGTTCTCAAAAGAATTCAATGAGCGCACTAAGAATGACGCAGGTCTTATCATTCCGGTAGTAATTACCGTATATGCAGACCACTCGTTTAGTTTCGTAACCAAGACCCCTCCTGCAGCAGTCCTCATTAAGAAGGCTTGCGGCATCGAGAGCGGTTCAGGCGTTCCAAACAAAACAAAAGTTGCAAAAATCACCAGTGAGCAGATTAGAAAAATCGCCGAGCAGAAAATGCCTGACCTTAATGCTGCAAGTGTAGAAGCTGCTATGTCAATGGTAGCAGGAACCGCACGTAGCATGGGCATTGAAGTCGTCGACTAAGCTCTCTCGTGGGAGGAAATTTCCGATTTAACCACTTATTGGGAGGTAAGTAAATGAAACACGGTAAAAAGTATAATGAAAGCGCAAAGCTTATAGAAAAATCTAAGCTTTACGAGTTAAACGAAGCTTGCGACATTGCAGTAAAATCTGCAACCGCAAAGTTTGATGAAACAGTAGAAATCCATGTTCGCTTAGGTGTAGACTCTCGTCATGCTGACCAGCAGGTTAGAGGCGCAGTTATTCTTCCTAACGGAACAGGTAAAACAGTTAGAACCCTTGTTCTTACAAAGGGAGATAACGCAAAAGCAGCTGAGGCTGCAGGTTCTGACTATGTTGGAGCAGAAGAGCTCATTGCAAAGATTCAGAACGAAGGTTGGCTTGATTTCGACGTAGTAATCGCAACACCCGATATGATGGGTATGGTTGGACGTCTTGGTAAGGTTTTAGGACCACGTGGTCTTATGCCAACACCAAAGGCTGGTACTGTAACACCTGACGTTGCTAAGGCTGTAACCGAAGCTAAAGCAGGTAAAATTGAGTATAAGCTTGACAAAACCAACATCATTCACTGCCCTGTAGGTAAAGCATCCTTCGGTGTAGAAAAACTTGCTGAGAATATTGACACTCTTATGTCAGCTATTGCAAAAGCAAGACCTTCTGCAGCAAAGGGACAATACATTAAGTCTTGTGTAATTGCTACTACAATGGGTCCTGGAATTAAGATTGCTACAAGTAAATACGCAAACAACTAAAAAAATCTTGACAACATAAAGTTTTTATGTTATCATACCAATGCTATCCAAAGACAGTAGGTCACTTTTAGTGATAAGTTTAGCGCCTACCGAGGTAAAGCGAACAACTTTTATATTAAAGATGTTTATGCCTGTCCTCTCTTGTCTTTGGGGGACAGGTTTTTTTAAACCTTATTTTTCTGGAGGTGAAATTTATGCCAAACGCAAAGGTTCTCGAAGCAAAACAGGCAGCAGTTGCTGCACTTAGCGCTAAGATTACTGACTCAGTAGCAGGTGTTGTAGTTGATTATTCAGGTATCACCGTTGCTGATGTCACTGTTCTTCGTAAAGAACTTCGCGAAGCAGGAGTTGATTACTCTGTTGTTAAAAACACCATTCTCGGCCGTGCTGTAGCAGGTACAGAGCTTGAAGAGATTAAAGGCGTTTTAGAGGGAACAACTGCTATCGCAATTTCAAAGGATGATCACGTTGCCGCTGCAAGAATTCTTAAGAAATTTGCAGACGGACACGAAAATTTCAAGATTAAGGCTGGTTACCTAGATGGTAAAACAATCTCTCTTGAAATGATTGATTCACTTGCAAAACTACCAAGCAGAGATGTACTTCTCGCAACCGTACTTGGAGCATTCCAAGCACCTATGGCAGCATTTGCTCGTGCCGTTCAAGCTATCGTTGATAAAGACGGCGGCGAAGCAGCAGCTGAATAATTAAAACTATTAAAACAAATTCAAATTATTGGAGGAAAATAAAATGGCATCAGAAAAAGTAACAGCTATCGTTGAAGAACTTAAAGTTCTTACAGTTCTTGAGCTTTCAGAGCTCGTAAAAGCAGTAGAAGAGGAGTTTGGCGTATCTGCAGCAGCTGCAGTAGCAGTAGCAGCACCTGCAGCAGGCGGTGCAGCAGCAGCTGAAGAGAAAACTGAGTTTGACGTTGTTCTTGCTAACGCAGGCGCAGAGAAGATTAAGGTTATTAAAGCAGTTCGCGAAATTACCGGTCTTGGTCTTGCAGAAGCAAAGGCTATCGTTGACGGCGCTCCTAAGACTCTTAAAGAAGCAGCTTCTAAAGAAGATGCAGAAGCTATCAAAGCTAAACTTGAAGAAGTTGGCGCTACTGTTGAACTTAAATAGTTTAAAGTTACACAGAGAAAAAACACTCGGTCTAGTACCGAGTGTTTATTTGTTTAGAATATTTTTTTGGAGAAACCCCAAGGTTCTTTTTAAATATATGAATAAAATAGCTAAGGTCATTAAATCCGCAATCATAAGCCGTGTCTGTCACACTTTTTTCAGAAAGAAGCATTTCACAAGCCGCTTCAATGCGGTAGGTGGTAATATATTCAAAAGGAGTGTGACCTGTAATCTCTTTAAAAACTCTGCAAAAGTAGTTGGAACTCATAGAACATTCCTTTGCAAGACTTGAAAGACTGATATTAGAAGAAAAGTTCTTTTCTATATATAAAATTGCAGGCTTAATTTTGTTGGCGCGTTGCTCAAGATTGTTTTTTTGAGGAGTTTGCTTTTTTAAAGCCTCATATGCGATTTTATGAAGAAGGCTTATTATTTCAAACTCAAATCCTTCGTTGTCTTCCTGAACTTTTTTAAATAAACTATCAACGTCAAAGTTTTCTTTAAAGGCCACAGGGAATAAAATTTTAGATTTTATAATAGTGCGTATTTTTTGGGTGGAGTACATTATAGAAGGGGAAAAAACAATACATTCATATATACAATTTTTAGGCTCACCACCGTGGGCAACACCCCCTGGAATATATATGCTGTCGCCCTCTTTAAGAGTATAAAGAGCATCGCCGATTTGCGCCTGAAAAACCCCTTTTAAAACCCTTATAATTTCTATATCTTTATGCCAATGGGTTTGCATATGGTATCGCGGACTGCTTTCGCAAAGTTGATAAAACTCTAAAGGGAAATCAGCGGTTCCTCTAAGGGTATCTTCATGGAAATAAGAATATTTCATAATTTTATCACCTAAATAATAAAATACTTATAGTTTTTTGTATTATAACACAAGTTTTTTGCTATAGTCAATATTATAATTATATTAGAGCCAAATTTAAGGAGGTAGCATAAAATGGCAGAAAACAGACTTATTGGCGGTTGCCCTGTAATCGGTATCAGACCGGTAATAGATGCCAGACGAGGAGCTTTAAAGGTTCGTGAGGGACTAGAAGAGCAAACAATGGCAATGGCAAAGGCTGCAAAGAAACTTTTTGAAGACAATTTAAAATATTCCAACGGAGAAAAGGTTAAGGTTGTTATTTCAGATACTACCATTGGCCGTGTGGCAGAGTCTGCCGCTTGTGCCCAACAGTTTAAGAAGGAATGTGTAGATATTACTTTAACAGTTACGCCTTGTTGGTGTTATGGTAGCGAAACAATGGATATGGACCCACAAACCATTAAGGGAGTTTGGGGCTTCAATGGTACAGAAAGACCCGGCGCGGTATATCTTGCTTCGGTTCTTGCTACTCACGCACAAAAAGGCCTTCCTGCTTTTGGTATTTATGGCCATGAGGTTCAAGATATGGATGATAGTAGCATCCCTGCCGATGTAGAGGAGAAGCTTTTAAGATTCGGTCGCGCCGCAGTTGCTGCAGCTTCCATGAGAGGAACGTCATACCTACAAATCGGTTCTATTTGTATGGGTATCGGCGGTTCTATTATTGATTCTGATTTTCTTGAATCATATCTCGGCATGAGAGTTGAATCGGTAGACGAGGTAGAAATCATTCGTCGAATGACCGAGGGCATCTATGATGAGAAAGAGTTCCAGAAGGCACTTAAATGGGCAAAAGAAAAATGCACCATTGGTTTTGATAAAAACCCTGATGAACTTAAAATGAGTCCTGAAGAGACAGAAAAGCAATTTGAATTTGTTGTTAAAATGGCAGTAATCATTAAGGACTTGATGAGAGGAAATAAAAATCTTCCCAAGGGCAGCGAGGAAGAAATGGTTGGACATAATGCCATTGCCGCAGGTTTCCAGGGTCAAAGACAGTGGACCGACTTCTACCCTAATGCCGACTTTGCAGAGGCTATTTTAAACACCTCTTTTGACTGGGAGGGCGCCAGAGAACCATACATTTTAGCAACTGAGAATGACGTTCTAAACGGACTTGGTATGCTCTTCATGAAACTTCTTACCAACCGTGCTCAGATGTTTGCAGACGTTCGCACATATTGGAGCGCAGATGCAGTAAAGCGTGTAACCGGTTATAAACTAAAGGGCCACTCTAAAGATTCCGACGGTATAATCCATCTTATAAACTCAGGTGCTTGTTGCCTCGATGCTTGTGGTGAAGCAAAAGATGAAAAGGGCAACAACGTAATGAAGGAATGGTATAACATTACTGAAGAAGACCAAGAAGCAATATTGTCCAAAACTACTTGGAATGCTGCAGATTTAGGTTACTTTAGAGGAGGCGGCTTCTCTTCCAGATTCGAGACCACTGCAACAATGCCAGCAACAATGATTAGATTAAATCTTGTTAAAGGTCTTGGTCCTGTGGTACAAATTGCAGAGGGATGGACAGAAGGACTTCCTGCAGAGATTTCTGATAAACTTTGGAAGCGTACCGACTATACCTGGCCTTGCACTTGGTTTGCACCACGTTGTGACGGAAAGGAAGGTTCTCCATTTAAAACTGCCTACGATGTAATGAATAATTGGGGAGCTAACCACGGCGCTATTTCGTATGGACATATTGGCGCAGACGTTATAACCCTTTGCTCAATGCTAAGAATTCCTGTTTCAATGCATAACGTTCCTGAGGACAAAATCTTCAGACCTGCTTGTTGGAATGCTTTTGGCATGGACAAGGAAGGACAGGACTACAGAGCTTGTAAAGCTTATGGACCTTTGTATAAATAAAAAGCAACAAAACCGCCTAACATAAGGTTAGGCGGTTTTTTTATATCTTTACTATTATAGGCTTAATTCCGTTTTCTAAAATATCAATTACACCATAGCTTCTAAATCCCAAAGCCCCGTGAGAAAGGGAACCGGGATTAACAAAATATCTTGTGTTTTCATACTCTGTTATAGCGAGATGGGTGTGTCCAAATAGAATTATATCAGCCTTTTCTGTGTCGGCTACCGCCTTTAACCTTTCAAGACCCGATTTAACCGAATAGACGTGACCATGGGTGAAAAGAATTTTCTTACCATTTAGGGTTATAAAATCAGTTGTTTTATATTCTGAATAACCATCACAGTTTCCTGCTACAATATGAAAGGTTCTGTCAGGATACAAATAGGTGTAGTCTTCAATGTCCTTAATGCAGTCGCCAAGGAAAAATATGTGCTTTGCATCCTTTTGAGCTTCAATAGCTTCTTCAATATAAGATTTTCTGCCGTGAGAATCAGATATAACAAGCACTCTCATTTGTTTTCTCCATTCATAGAAATATAAAGAATATCATACATATTAAGTACATTATACTTTGAATTTGTGGTGATTTCAATGGATAACAATATAAACACAGAAAAATTGTTTGAGGCATTAAAGGGAAACAATAAAAATATGGATAAGGGCATAAAAAACAGAAACGTAAATCAGTTAATTTCTGCCCTTAGCGATTCAGACAAAGCAATGTTAAACAATCTTTTAAAAGACCAAAAGGCGCGAAACGAATTGCTTAATTCTCCTCAGGTAAAGCAGTTTTTAAACAATTTCACAAATAAGGGCGGAAAAAAAGATGGATGATATTTCCCAAAAGCTTTCAGCTATTTTAAACGACCCTGAGGGAATGGAAAAAATCAAAGCTATGGCAGAAAATATGTTAGGCGGCAGCGAACCTAAAAAAGAAGAGCCTTTAGATGATTTAGGCATTGATATGATAACCCTTACCAAAATGGTAAATATGTTAAAAAACAAGCGGGAAGAAAGCGACAGGGTAAAACTACTTTTGGCGTTGCGCCCACATTTATCAGAGGAAAAACAACAAAAGGTTGATACTGCCGTGAAAATATTAAAGCTTTTGGATTTTGCTCCCTTATTTAAAGAAATGGGCATACTGAATCTGTGAGGTAGCTTGATATGGCAGAATATTCGAAAGACGAGTTTGATATAATGAAAAAACAGGCAGCACAAAGGGTAATGGATATGTATAAGGGGGTAGAAAGCAAAATGCCGCCCTATCCGGACTTTATTTCTGTGCCAAAAAGGGAAGAAAAAGAGGAAAATGTCAAAAAGGAAACTTATAAAGCTGCTGAAAAATGTAATAAAAACCCACAGTATTTAAGGTATTTAAATTTCTCAGAACTTGCTAAAAATAAGGATGGATTATTGCTTATTGGTCTCATACTATTGCTTTCAAGTGAAGGTACCGACGAACTCCTTGTTTTGGCCCTTGCATACGTCCTTCTTTGATGCATAAATTAGTTACAAAATTCATACTTTTTCGACAAAAAATTTTCATTATGTAAACATAAATAACCTTATATTTATTATGGTTATCCACCGAGTATTCAACAGTTTTTCAGGATTAAAACTCGAAAATCAAAGGTTTTAGCCTTAAAATTGTTAATAACTCTGTTAATATCGTGAATTAGTTTTTTATATGTTTATAATGGTTACAAAAACATTATGTAAATTAAAAGGGGCGTGAATATTAAGAAAAAACAGACTAAATTGTCACTTGTTGAGCAGAATAAAATTAGGTGATAATAATGTCTTTTTTTATACAAAATTTATACAAAACTGAAAGGCTGAATGATAATACAGCTACAGACGTTTGTGTAATCGGTGCAGGTCTGGCAGGCCTGCTAATAGGGTACAAGCTAAAAGAATCAGGAGCTAAGGTAATTGTTTTGGAGCAAGGGGAACTCTTTACAGGAGAATCAACAAGAACAACTGCGAAAATTACTACAGTTCACGGTATGAAATATGCCGATTTAATAAAAAATATTGATTTTGATACTGCAAAAAAATATTATCTTGCTGCTTTGGACGGAATGAAATATATAAAAGATACCACAGAAAAATTAAACTGTCCTTGTGGACTGAAAAAACTTCCCTTTGTTTTGTATTCACGTGTTGAGTCTGATAAGATTCTCTCTGAATATGCCGCCGTTTCAAGACTAAATATGATTGCAAAACTAACTTCCGGAACAGAGTTGCCCTTTAAAGTCACTAATGCCATAAGATTTGATAATGCATACACTTTTAATCCTGTAAGCTTTATGAACTGTCTTGCAGGACAACTTAAAATTTACTCAGATACAAAGGCTATAAAGGTTTCGGGAGACAAGGTTTTCTGTCAGGGTGGAGCAGTGGTAACGGCAAGTCACATAATAGTGGCAACCCATTACCCGTTCATTAATAAACTGGGTTTATATTTTGCAAAAATGCATCAGGAAAAGTCCTATGTTGCAGTTTTTGAAAACACACCACAATTTAGCGAAATGTATTATTGCGGCGAGGGAAAAGGTTATGCTTTCAGACCTTTTGAGGACAAGCTTATAGTTTCGGGGAATTCTCACAGAACCGGTAAAAGTGAGGAACAAGATAATCTTGAAAGATTGGTAAAGGATATAAAGGAATATTTTCCTCAATCAAAGCTTGTTGACAGTTGGTCTGCGCAAGACTGTATGCCGCCTGATAAAATCCCTTATATAGGTAAATACTCTCGTTATTCCGATAATTTGTACGTAGCCACAGGCTTTGGCAAATGGGGAATGACCACCGCTGCAACTGCTGCATTTGTAATAGACAGTATTATAAATAAAAAGGAGAGACCTTATACTCAGATTTTTTCTCCTTTTAGAAAGCTTCATAGTGAGGGCAGAAAACAAATAATAAGTCAAACTGCCTTGTCGGCAAAAGAACTCATTAAATCTGTAACCTACGTGCCTTTAAAAGAGGTGCGAGATATACCAAGAAATTCTGCACAGGTTGTTAAAATAGAGGGTAAAAAGGTAGGGGTATATAAAGATATAAACGGAGGACTTCATTATTCAAGAGCCGTATGCGGACATTTAGGTTGTCCGTTAAGTTTTAATAACGGTACAAAAAGTTGGGATTGTCCATGCCATGGGTCAAGCTACGATATGGATGGCAATATAATAACTAACCCTTGCAAGCATTAAAAAAAGACTCATACGCTTAGTTGCGTATGAGTCTTTTAACTTTTGGATTAATTTAATCTGCCGTATAGTGGAACGTCAACTGCGTCCTTCTTAGGCTCTCTCTTAACAGGAGCCGCTAGGTTGGCATCTTTATTTGCTTTGCGCTTTTCGCCACCCTCAAGACTAATTACAACACGTCTTGAAGCACCTTCACCTGTAGAGTTGGAAACTACGCCGTTAATATTCTGAACAGCAGTATGAATGATTCTTCTCTCATAAGGATTCATTGGCTCTAAGCTGCGACTTCTACCGGTTTTTAAAACCTGCTCAGAAACTTTTTTCGCAAGTTTCTTTAGGGTCTGTTCGCGCTTTTCGCGATAATTACCAATATTAAGAGTTACCTTGTAATAGCCGTTTCCGGTATTAGCGGCAAGACTTGTAAGGTACTGAATAGCGTCAAGTGTTTCTCCTCTTCTGCCAATAACAACACCAAGTTTGTCGCCATCAAGACTGATATAAGCGCCGTTATCGGTTTCAGCAACCTTAATAACAAGGTTTTCACAACCAAGATTTACAAGAACCTTGGTTAAATATGCAACTGCTTTACCTGCGCTGGAGTTAGAGTCCAGAGTACTTGCATCTACAAGATTATCAGGAGCTTCAGACTTTACTTCCTCGGCTTTTGTTGCAGTTTTTTCTGCCTTTTTTACAGGCTTTTCTTTTTTATCTTTTGTTTTGCGTGGCTTTGGGTCAGGAAGCTCTACGTAGGCTCTGACCTTAGCGGTAGTACCGCCGAACATACCAAGTACTTTTTTCTTATATTCAGAAAGAACTTCTATTTGAACTTCTTCATCAGCTTTGGCATCAAGACCCTCAATGGCCTTTTGAGTAGCCTCTTCAAGACTTTCGCCTTGACCTATAAATTCTTTAATCAAAACTAATCTTCTCCTATTATCATTCTTCATCCTGTGAAGAAACACGATTTTCTAAATACTTTTGCTCGTCAGTATAAACCTTTACAATGCTCTTGGCTCTCTCGTCGGCCAACATCTTGTAAGGACTATAGAAATACTGAAGTAGAGTTTGAATTCCGCCTGAAACAATGCTTGAACAAATCCAATAGAAACCAACACCACCAGGCAGTGAGAAACCAATGAACAATGACATTAGAGGCATTGTAAGCATCATACCTGCCATAGAAGGTGCATCAGGATTAATTCTCTTTTGCATTCTCATAGAAACAATACTAACAAGCATTTGTGAAACGAAAGCTAAAATAGGGATGAGCCAAATAGCATCCCAACCTTCAATAACGTTCCAGTTAAACTTAGGTGTCTGAGTAAGGTCAATTCCAAAAAGATTAAAATCTACACTATTAACCTGCCTAGCAATTTCTGGGGAAGAAATAGTTCCCTTGTTTACGGCATCGATAATAGCAAGTTCGTCTAAATACTTGGTGTTTTTAATTGCACCTGTAGCAACAAGAGCATCCCAAGCAGTTTGAATAGTGTCTTTACCAATATGCATAAGATAGGTAAGTGGGCTTCTGATGAGGTAATAAACCGACATCATAAGAGGAAGTCTGATAAGTAGAGGCAGACATCCACCGGACATGGAAATATTCTCTTCCTGATAGAGTTTTTGCATTTCCATGCTGTATTTCTGACGGTCATCTCCGCACTTTTTCTTAAGTTCGTCAAGCTTTGGTTTAATTCTGATTTGACCTACTGAAGATTTTTGGCTTTTAAGGCTTAGTGGTATACAAGCAACGTTAATAACCACAGTAAAAATCAAAACTGCAACGGCAAAGCTATTATTAAAAAGGCCAGTCATCCACTCAAGGAGCCAACCCAAGGGTATATTGATAATATCAAAAATCTTTTGCAATTTTAGCACCGTCCTTAAGTGTTTGCAATAACGAGTTATTTTCTTTCTAATTTATCCTGTTTTTTTAAAGGCACTGGGTCATAACCGCCTTTGCAAAGGGGGTGACAACGTAAAACTCTCCAAATGCTAAGAAGCAGGCCCTTAAAAGCACCGTGAACTTCAATTGCTTCAATAGCATAAGCCGAGCAGGTAGGATTAAACCTGCAACAAGGAATTTTTCTGGGGCTAATGTTTTTTTGGTAAAATTTAATCAGTCGGATAATAAGCTTACTCATCTGACTTTTTCACAACCTCTGCCGCAACAAGGTTCTTCATCATATCTGCGGCAATACTCTGACTTTTTGAATTTAAAATTCTTGTCCTTGCAACAAAGACAAAATCATATCCACAGGGGATATGCGGAGCACACTCTCTGAAAGCGGCTGTAATAATTCTCTTTGCGCGGTTTCTTGAAACCGCACCGCCAATTTTTTTGCTAACCGTAATGCCTATACGAATATCATCGCTACGGTTTTTCAGGACATAAGTCACGAACGCGGGGTTTACAAAAGAACGGCCGCGTCCGTAAATCCTTCTGAAATCTTTGTTAAGCTTCAGTTTTTTAAAACAGTACATAATATAACATCCTGTAGAAAGGAGAAAGCTTAGTATGTGAGCTGCTTTCTACCCTTTGCTCTGCGACGGGCGAGTACTTTGCGTCCATTAGCGGTTGCCATTCTTTTTAAGAAGCCGTGCTCCTTTTTGCGATGTAGCTTTTTAGGCTGATAAGTTCTCTTCATGGCTTTAAACCTCCCTTGAATTTGAGATATACTTTATAAAGGAATAAATACCCTTATACAGTTTACCATTATAACTTATTTTACTGTTACTTGTCAATAAAAATTTAATTTATCTTGTAAAGGATTTAAGCATATGATAGAATTAAAAAACAGGCAGGTGTTATAATGTATAACAGTGTTAACGACTATTATAAAGAAAAGTTCGGATGCAAAGTTTATAAGCTTTCACTGGTGGGTGCCACTACCTGTCCCAACAGAGACGGAAAGGTAGGCTTTGGAGGCTGTAGTTTTTGCTCTGATGATGGAAGCGGCTTTTTTGCAGAAGAAAAATGCGATACTGTAGCCGAGCAACTAAAAAGAGCAAAAGAACGAGTGTCTAAAAAAATAAAGGAAGGAAAATATATTGCCTATTTTCAGTCTTATACTAATACCTATGGTGATATAAACTACCTTGAAAAAATCTTTCTCGAAGCAATTAAGCCTGATTATATAGTAGGACTTGCCATTGGTACAAGGCCTGACTGTTTAAGTGATGAAACAGTTAAAATGTTAAGCAAAATCAACAAAATAAAGCCTGTCTGTATAGAATTAGGACTTCAGACAATTCACGATAAAACGGCAGAAAACTTTAACCGTTGTTACAAAACCGTCGTTTTTGATGATGCTGTAGCAAGGCTCAAAGCAGAGAATTTAGAGGTAGTAGTCCATATGATTATAGGCTTGCCCAACGAAACCAAAGAAATGATAGTCCAAACGGCAGAACATATAGGAAAAAGCGGTGCCGATGGTATAAAATTTCATCTTCTTTATCTGCTTTGCAATACAAGACTTTATGAGGAATATAAAAAAGGCCTTTTTAAAACCTTGGAAAGAGATGAATATGTAGATATTTTAGAGGAATGTATAAGGGTAATTCCCCAAAATATGATAATCCACAGACTGACAGGCGACCCACCCAAAAGCCAACTTGCAGCACCTCTTTGGTCTGCCGATAAAAAAGCGTATTAAACTATATAAATAAAAGATTCAAAGAAGACAATCTGATACAAGGCGCAAAATATAAAACTCCTTAGAATTTTCTAAGGAGTTTTTATTATTCAAATATTTTAAGCATCTCATCAAAGTCTTTAACTTCGTATGTAGGCTTATAAGTCTGAGGATTATTATAAGGGTTATAAAAACAAGTATCAATTCCTGCATTAATACCGCCTAAAATGTCCGAAGACATACTGTCGCCGATAATGCAAATTTTTGATTTGTCTTTTTCAGGTATTTCCTTAAAAACAAGCTCAAAATATTCCTTCTGCGGTTTTTTGCTTCCCACTTCCTCAGAAATGAAACTTTTTATAAAATATTGAGGAAGTCCGGAGGTTCCGAAACGTCGTTTTTGAACTGAAGCGTGTCCGTTGGTAACGATATACATATTGTATTTTTCAGAAAGCTTTTGACAAAGCTTGTCGGCGCCTTCAATAATCATATTGCCGTTTGAGAGTTCTTCTATATAAAAGTCAGACATAGTCTCAGGGTCAGCGTCACAATTCATAGCTTCGGCAAATTTTGCAAATCTGCCAATACTGATTTCTTCTCTCTTTATTTCTCCTCTTTCAAACATTTTCCAAAATCCGTCGTTAATTTTGGAATAGGTCTGTCCCACTTCAATAGAAAACGGAATTCCAAAATGATTACAGGTTATTTCAATAGCCCTTTTTTCTGCGGCAAAAAAGTCTAAAAGAGTGTTGTCTGCATCAAAAAGCAGGGTAGTGTATTTTTGATTTTTCATAATAAACCACCAAATTATAAAGAAACAAACAGAATAATAAGTGAGACTGTAATGGTAATAAGATAGAAAAAAACAGGTATTAAAACAAGTCTTGCCGAGGTGCCGCCTTTCAATGCAATTTCTCCCAAAAAGCACTCTAAGGGCGCTGTCTCTTTAATGGCTTTAATGTCTGTAACGGCTTTTTTCTTGTAAAAATGAAGCCCAAACATGCCCATTAAAACAGGACAAATCATTCCGCCGATATATTGATTTATAAATGAGAAAATACCAATGTAGGAAGCGTTATACTGTTCAAGTAATCTTTCAAACGCCGAAACAGCCAAGTCAGGATTTGCGCTGCTGTCTAAAACAATGTCTTTGAAAACAGAAAAATAACCGCTAATAAGCTGTGTTATAGCACCTAAGTTAACAAATAGGTCGCTTAAAGTAAATAACAGACCCAAAAGAAGAAAAACAGTGCCTGCTTTTTTCATTTTGCGGTAAAAGAACCACATTGACATACCAATAAAGCCAAAAAACAGGCCTAAAATAAAGACAGGAAAGCAAAAACTAACCCTTTGGTTGAATTTTTGCATATTTTGCATTTTAGGCAAAATCTTTTCAGTGTTTTTTCCAATGTAGGTATCCATTTCATAAATAGACACACCATCAAAAGTCAAAGGCTTGTTAGTGTAGGTATCTTGAGCTTCTTCTGTAGTTACAGATTCTTTAAAAGGAACGCTGTAATTCTTAGGCAAAGATGCTCCGCAGTTTATACAAAACTTATAATCGTCGTTATTTTCCGAACTGCATCTCAAACAAATGATTTTATCCATAAATAATCACCTTAAAAACGTTGAAATAAAGGAAGGTAAAAATTCCACTGCCAAGAGCGCAATAACAAAACCAATGGTACTTATACCTCCAAGCTTTCTCAGAGCAGATTCAGGGTCTGAGTCTGCTTTTATTTTTCTTACCCTTTCAACCACGTGGGTCTTGTAGGTTTTATCTGCAAAAAGAGCGCTGGCTACGTGAATAATAATGGTCAAAATCCCACTGACGAAAAGCAATATTCCGGGCAACAAAAAGCTTTCAGTGGAATTTTCCGTAAGATATTTTAGTATCTCACTAGGATTTAACGAGTTACTGCCAAGAGCATCAGAAAGCTGAAAAAATAGAGGAATCTGTAAAATATTGGCAATAACTTTAAATGCAGTAATCATAAAACTTGCCTTGTACATTTTTCTGAAAGCAAACCAACCGTGAGGAACTAAAAAAGCCGCCCAGTTAAAAGAAATATTACGTCCGTTTTTCATTTTTTTAAACTTCTCAATATATCTTAAAGGGTTTAGCATAACCACCTTGGCTACGTCCTCAGCAGTAACGTCTTTTTCAATAGGGGTTTTGCCGTCAATAACAGTAAAATTCCCGAAGGGAATGGATTTAAAATCTGCATTCAGGTTAGGAGCACCACAATATGGACAGAATTTTGAGTTTTCAACGGTCTTTTTTCCGCAACGAAGACAAATATCCTTGTTTTCAGGCTTGTTCTCTTCTGTTGTCTCTGTAACCTCAGGCTTTTTATATTGGTTGTCTGTGCCGTGGAATTGTTCCATTCCGCATTTACCTAAACTTTTATAACAGTCCTTGTGGTGAGGAGCACCGCAAGTAGGGCAGTAAACTACCTCATCTTCAGGGAAAAGGTAAGCACCGCAAACCACACATTTTTGATTTTCCAAATTTAAACTCATTAAAATTTCTCCCAAAAAACTTTGCTATAGGTAAAGATAGCTTTAAAATACTCTCTGCCGTAATTGTGAAAACGTCGGTCGTTTATCATATCTTTAAGGGTCTCGGCAGAAACCCATTTTGCTTCGGCAACTTCGCTTTCCTGAAGCTTTAGGTTTTGCGCTTTTTCATCACAAACCACAAACCAAACGTCCAAGAAAGAATTTCTGCGCTTTAGTCTGCCCATAAAACGCATATTGCTTTCGTTTCCGATAATTCCCAGTTCTTCATAGAGTTCTCTTTTTGCTGCAACCTGAGAATTTTCTCCTGAAATTGCACTGCCGCCTGTAGCCGCCCATTCGCCGGGCATAAGTCTGCGACTTTCGCTGCGACGCTGAATAAGAAAATCTCCATTTGAAGACATTATCCAAATGTGAACAACCAAATGATATTCACCGGATTTTAGCGAGGTCCTACCTCGAATGGCGGTTTTTCCTGTAATCTCGCCACGTTCGTTCATTATATCCCAAATTTCCATTTTACACCTTTAAATTATTTTAGTGGGTACATACATAAATTAATTGTAACAAAATTTCGGCTAATATACAACAACTTTTTAATGAACATTTTTTGAACGAGTTTAAATATTTGTACTTGTAATATAATAAAATATATATTATAAT
>JAZNBQ010000050.1:0-5428 GCA_045587065.1 Acutalibacteraceae bacterium
GTCAAAGGCTTCTCTGCCCAGTAGCATATCTCTGACACAACCACCAACAAACCACGCCTCAAAGCCGTGGCTTTCAATGGTTTTTATGCAGTTTATGGCATAAAGGGGGAAATTTTTTGCCATATTTTGCCTCCAAATGAATTTAATAGTTTATTTTTTTTGAAAAATCGGTATAATATTAATTAGAAGAAATATAAGAAGAGGTCTAAAAGTATGAAAGAACTTCGCGCTACAGACAAATTGCTTACAGGAATAAAACGTGTTCATATGATAGGTATCGGTGGGTCAGGTATGTGCCCCCTTGCCGAAATTCTTCACTCTAAAGGTTATGTCCTTACAGGCTCAGATAATAATGAGGGAGATACCTTAAACAGAATCAAAAATCTTGGAATAAAGGTTTTTATGGGACACAATGCTAAAAATATAGAGGGGGCAGAACTTGTTGTATATTCTGCCGCTATTTCTGAAGATAATCCTGAAAGGGTTGCCGCTAAAGAAAAAGGCATACCCACCATGGAGCGTTCTCTTCTTTTAGGTGCATTAACGCGTCATTACGACAACGTAATAGGTGTGTGTGGTACCCACGGTAAAACCACTGTTTCTTCTATGATAACACAAATTTTATATTTAAACAAGATGGAACCTTCTGCAGTAATCGGAGGTAAGCTACCAATAATTAATTCCAATGGAATTTGCGGAAAAAGCGATATTTTAGTCTGTGAATCCTGTGAATTTGTAAATACCTTTTTAGAACTTTCTCCTGATATAAGTGTTCTTCTTAACATAGACAACGACCATCTTGATTTCTTTAAAACAATGGAAAACCTGGTTAATTCTTTTAAGCAGTTTATCTCAATGTCAAAGTTTTGCTTCTTTAATGGCGACGATTCATTGTCACTTTCTGCTGCAAAAGATATTAAGGCTGAAAAAATCACCTTTGGTATGAATAAAACCAACACCTATAATGCACGAAATCCAAAACCCTCTAAATTTGGGTTTGCCTTTGACGTTTATAAAAATGACGAGTTTTTAATTAATTTGGACCTTAAAGCACCGGGAAAACATAATGTTCTAAATGCTTTGGCGGCTTTTTCAGTCTGCCATTATTTAGGAGTTACTCCTGAGGGTATTAAATCTGCCATTGAAACCTTTACAGGAGCAGGCAGACGCTTCGAGTTTTTAGGAGAGTTTGAAAATTTCGTTCTTGCCGACGATTATGCTCATCATCCATCTGAAATCAGAGCTACCTTACAAGCGGCGAAGGACCTAAAATACAATAGGGTAATAGCAGTTTTTCAGCCCTTTACTTATTCAAGAACCGCGCTTTTAAAAGATGATTTTATTGACGCGTTAAAGGTAGCAGACAAGGTAATTTTAACCCCAATAATGGGTTCTCGCGAGGTAAACACGTATGGTATAACTTCCGAGGATTTAGCAAAGGGTTTAAATAGCTGCACCTTAGTAGAAACCTTTGATGAAGCGGTAGAGGAAATAATAAACACCACAAAAAAAGGTGATATAGTAATAACAATGGGCGGTGGAGACGTATACAAAATCGCCAGAAAGGTTGCTGAAAAACTAAAATGAAAAGAGCTTTCATAATAGTTTTGGATTCTCTTGGAATAGGGGCGCTTCCTGATTCAAAAGAATTTTCAGACAATGATTGCAACACCTTAAAAACCATATCAAAATCAAAGGAATTTTGCGTGTCAAATTTTCTGAAGCTTGGTCTGGGAAATATTGACGGTATAGATTTTTTAGAAGGAACAAAAACACCAAAGGCGGCAGTAGCCAGAATGACCGAAAAGTCCAAAGGCAAGGATACTACTATCGGCCATTGGGAAATTGCAGGTCTTGTGTCAAATAAGGCTCTGCCAACCTTTCCCTATGGATTCAGTGACCAAATAATTAAAGAGTTTAGTGAGAAAACAGGCAGAGGGGTTTTGTGCAATAGTGTATACTCAGGCACTGAGGCAATAAAGGATTTCGGCCAGGAGCATTTAAAAACAGGAGACCTCATAGTCTATGCCTCTGCCGACAGTGTTTTTCAAATTGCCGCCCACGAAAGTCTGGTGCCGGTAGATATGCTTTATCGCTACTGCAAAATAGCAAGAGAGATTTTAAAGGGAGAAAACGCAGTAGGCAGAGTTATCGCAAGACCATTCGTAGGAGAGACACCAAATTTTACGCGCACACAAAACCGCAAGGATTTTTCCCTAAAACCGCCAAAACAGACCCTTCTTGACTATATGAAAAAAGAGGGAAAATCTGTAATAGCAGTGGGCAAAATTTCTGATATTTTTGCAGATAAGGGAGTTACAGAAAAAATTTCTTCTCACTCCAACAGTGAGGGGATGGAAATAACCCAAAATTTAACCCAAAGGGATTTTGAAGGTCTCTGCTTTGTAAATCTTGTGGATTTCGATATGCTTTACGGTCACAGACAAGATGTTGATGGTTACGCAAAAGCGTTGAGTCGTGTTGATATGTGGCTGCCGCAATTTATATCAAAACTCAAAGGGGACGATTTGGTTTTCATAACGGCCGACCACGGTTGCGACCCGGGAGATAACAGTACCGACCATACAAGAGAGTATACACCTCTTCTTGTTTTGGGAGAAAAGGTTTCTCCGGTAAACCTTAGAACAAGGCAGAGCTTTTCTGACATAGCCGCTACCATAGCAGAGTATTTTGATATTAATTACGATTTAGACGGACAAAGCTTTTTAAAGGACATAATTTCATGAGAATGTACGACATTATAGACAAAAAGAAAAAAGGCAAGGAACTTACAAAAGAGGAAATCTCTTTTTTTGTAAGCGGCGTTTGCCAAAATACCATTCCTGATTATCAGATAACCGCGCTTTTAATGGCAATTTGTTTCAGAGGTATGACCGACGAGGAAACCACTTGTCTGACATATTATATGGCAAATTCAGGCAAGACTGTCGACTTATCTTTATTTAAAGATTTATCGGTAGATAAGCACAGTACAGGCGGTGTAGGCGATAAAACAACCTTAATTGTGGCTCCTATTGTTGCCGCGTCAGGTCTCAAGGTTGCCAAAATGTCAGGCAGAGGGCTAGGCTTTACAGGAGGCACTATAGATAAACTTGAGTCTATAAAAGGCTATAATGTAAATCTAACAAGCAAAGAGTTCTTAAGACAGGTGGAAGATATAGGGGTTTCTGTGGTTAGCCAAAGCGGAAATTTAACTCCGGCTGATAAAAAGATTTACAGTTTGAGGGACTCTACTGCCACAGTAGATAGTATACCTCTCATTGCATCAAGTGTTATGAGCAAAAAACTGGCGGCAGGTTCTAAAAACATTGTTTTAGACGTGAAAATGGGAAGCGGTGCTTTTGTAAAAAATCTTGATGATGCAGTTTTACTTGCCGAAAAAATGGTAAATATAGGAAAAAACTGTAATCGTAATACTGCGGCAGTTATTTCCAATATGAATCAACCTTTAGGTTATGCCATAGGAAATTCCTTAGAGGTTATTGAAGCTATAAACACCTTAAAGGAACCAAAGAAAAACGACCTTACAGAGATTTGTCTTAGCCTGTCTGCTATAATGCTTAGTCTGTCATTTGGTATAAGTGAGAACGAGGCAAGAAAAAAAGCAGAAGAAAGTCTATACTCGAAAAAAGCGTTTTCAACCTTTAAAGAATGGATTAAAGCCCAAGGCGGAGAAGAAGCATTTATAGATGACACAGAACTTTTCCCAAAAGCAAAATATTCTTTAAACGTGACTACTGAAAATGATGGTTATATCAGTTTTATGGATTGCGAAAAAATCGGCATAGCCGCATCCACACTAGGAGCAGGCAGAACACAAAATGACTCTGAACTCGATTATGCAGCAGGTGTTGTAGTTTGCAAAAAAACAGGGGAATTTGTAAAGGTAAGGGAGCCCTTAGCAACCCTTTATACAAATGACGAGAGTCTTTTGAAAGATGCTGAAAAGCTTTATAAAGACGCTGTTTGCATAACTGACATAAAACCTGAACACACTCCGCTAATACTTAAAATTATAAGATAAATTAAAAGCCTTACTTAAACCGAAGTTTAAGTAATGCTTTTTGTTAGTGTAACTTTACTCTTTGCCAAAGTTCATCATAGTAAGCGCGTGTCTCACTGTCCATATCGTGGAAATATTGAGTTATTGGCATATCGTCTGCGTCAGGGTAAAGAATTTTTTCATCCTTTAAACTGTAGTTTTCGTTAGATGTAACGGAAGTATTGGGAGAAGCATAGCAAATATATTCTGCATTAGCAAGAGCGACGTCAGGCTCTAAAAGGAAGTTGATAAATAACATTGCAGCTTCATAGTTCTGAGCATTTTTAGGTACACAAAGAGAGTCGACAAAAATGTTTACGCCTTCTTTTGGGTAAACAAATTCAAGGTCAGGGTTGTTCTGCTTCATTGTGAGATAGTCACCGGCATAATAAGGAGCCATTGCAGCTTCACCCATTTCCATTTTGTTGAAAACCTCGTCCATAACGTAGGATTGAATAAGAGGCTTCTGCTCAATTAATTTATTTGCCGCGGCATCCCAATCATTCTTGGATTTTGTGTTAAGGTCTTGTCCCAATACTATCTGAGCAAGTGAAAAAGCATCTCTGGGGTTGTTGAAGGTAAGAATGTTACCTTGGTACTTTTTGTCCCACATGATATTCCAACTGTCAGGCTTGCCTTCAACCATAGTAGTGTTGTAAATCAGGCCTACCATACCAACGTTGTAAGGTACAGTGTACTTGTTTTCATAATCGAAGAACAAATCTTTGTATTTGTTGTCAATTAAATCGTAATTGGTGATTTTAGAATAATCAAGAGGTTGTAGCAAATCCTCGTTTTTCATACGCTCAATCATATAGTCGGAAGGAATAATAAGGTCATAAGCGACGCCACCGCTTTTAATCTGAGCATACATAGTTTCATTACTGTCAAAAACCGAGTCGTTTACCTTAATGCCTGTTAGCTTTTCAAACTCTTTTATTACGTTCATAGAGCCCTCGCCGCCATCGGACATATATTCTCCCCAGTTGTAGAAATTAAGTGTTGTACCTTTAAGATGAGGAAGGTCGTAATTTCCGCGTAGGTTTAACTCTTTATACTCATAGCCACAACCTGAAAGAAAAGTGGTCATACCGACTAAAATAGCAAAGATAAGAAATAGACTAATAAACTTTTTCATTAATTTTTGCGACTCCTTTTGTTGTTTTTAGACTGTGTAACGTTAAATAAAATAAGTAAGATAAGGACACAAAGGAAAATAAGACTGGAAAGAGCGTACATATCAGGGGTAACCCTCTTTTTAGTCATTGTGTAAATCAGAATAGGCAGGGTCTGGAAATCAGGACCTGTAGTAAAGTAACTGATAACAAAATCATCAAGAGAAAGGGTAAAGGCCATAATGAAACC
>JAZNBQ010000051.1:0-13334 GCA_045587065.1 Acutalibacteraceae bacterium
AGAGAGTATCAAGACCTTAAACCTAAATACACGCAAAACCTTGAATATATAAAGAACTTTATGAAAGAGCAGTAAAGAAGAACCTCGGAACACCAAAAGGCGTTCCGAGGTTCTTTGGCAAGTTGCACCGATTTAGATATCGGTTATTCAAAAGAAACAGTTTTTGCCCATTCTAAAATTTTGGCACTATACTCATCGACATTTTCTGTAAGCGTAGCAAACTGAACCAACCAAAATGCATCGTTTGATTTATAAACAAACGAAAAGTATTTATATGTATCCTTTGTGTCGGGATTTGTGAATTCATATTCAAACCCAATTAACCCTTCCTTATCTTCTATTTTAGATGAAGAAAGGTTATTATTTTGTAATACCAAATTGCCGTATTGTTCTAAAGTATAATCTTGAAAACCGTCTGCTAACGCAAATGCTTCTTTCAATGCAAATACAGCTATATTTTTTGAATCGTATGCAACAGTATAATTCTCAATGTCAGTTTTCACAAATTCATCCGTCAGCGTTATATTCATTCCGTTGGAGGAAAAATCTTTCGGATCCGGTGTCTTATTTGAAAAAAGATTAGAAGTAATCGAATAACCGACGACAGCACCTACAATAGCAGCTACTATTAAAATTAATAAACCTTTTCGGGTGCCACGCTTGCGGCTTGCAATAGTTTCTTCGCTTTCGTTGTTATCAAAACGAAATGCATTTCCATTGGCAGGGTTGAATTTATTTTTTCCGGAAAGGAAAACATCTTCTTGACCTGCGGGAAGTTGATAAAATTCATTGCAATAGTTTTTACTCAACTTATCCGCAATTACGTATATCTTTACCTCTTGTTCATCAATTTGAAAGGTTTTCTCTTCTCCGTTTTTTAAATCGCCAATTTTACGACAGGATATATCATTTATGCATATCTCATTTGAAGTGGGGTCTTCTATATAAACTTTCATTTTTGCAAGACTACCCACAAAACTTTTTTCTCTTTTGATTGTTAGGTTTCTCATTTAAAATTCCTCCCTTGTAAAGTATTTTAGCACAAAGTAGCATTTTAAGCAATATATTTTAGTTCAATTCCTCCCCGAAAGCCGTTTTGGGCTTAGGATATCTATTGAGTTTTACTTGAAAAAAAGGGATAAAAAATCCAGTAACCGTTGTGGTTACTGGATTTCTTGCGCCGATATCTAAATCGGTTCGCTTTGTTGGTGCGTCGCACCGAAAAAGATGCAGAACTATAAACCTGTTTTTGATCCGGGATAATAAAAAATGATTTTCGCCACAGCGAAAAGCTACATCTAATACCTTCTCACTATTCACTATTACTTATTACTTCCAAAAAAATTCCTCTGTGGAGGGAGAAAAGTGAAGAGTGAAGAGGTAAAAAAATATCCTCGGAACAAGTCCGAGGAATTTTTTTGGTTGCGGGGGCCGGATTTGAACCGACGACCTCCGGGTTATGAGGAGATGTGCTTTGTGTTTCCGTATGTAATACCGCATAAAAAGGTTATAAGAGCAACATTCATGCATTACTCCGAGTGTTTTATGCAAATTTAAAATCCGATAACACACAAAAACCTCAACCGTCGGCGTCGATAATGGCGTCGAGGATAATAAGTATAATTTAATTCAACTCTTGTGCGGCACCTGTTTTCGCTATAAACGTGCATAACCTCTTTCAATGTCGTAAAATAATAAAAACATTTGAAAGAGGCGTTTTTATGTGTTGTGTATACGGTTATGTGCGTGTATCAAGTATTGATCAAAACGAGGATAGACAATTGGTCGTTATGTGCGAAAATAATGTACCCAATGGCAATATCTATATTGATAAGCAGTCAGGAAAGGATTTCGAAAGACCTCAGTATAAGAAACTTGTCAAGAAATTAAAGGCGGGAGATCTGCTCTACATACTCTCTATTGACCGCTTAGGTCGCAATTACGAGGAAATTCAAAAGCAGTGGCGGATACTGACTAAAGATATTGGGATTGATATTTGCGTGATTGATATGCCTTTGCTTGATACCCGAAACGGCAAGGACTTGATGGGGACATTTATTGCAGACCTTGTTTTGCAGATACTTTCTTTCGTTGCGCAAAGCGAACGCGAAAATATAAAGAAGCGGCAAGCTCAGGGCATTGTCGCCGCAAAAGCAAGGGGTGTTAAGTTTGGCAGACCGGAGTCTCCCTTGCCCGAAAACTTTGATAAAATTATTAAGGATTGGGATAAAGGAAATATATCAACTGCCGATGCCCTTAAACTTTGCGATATGAGTACATCAACTTTCTACCGCCGCAGACGGGAATATAAATTAATACACAGATAGTTAAAGCCGTCAAAAAGTAAACTTTTTGACGGCTGAATTTACAGGTTTATTTTACCATAAGACCTCTGTAAAAACAACCCTTTTTTAGATGAAAGCTGAAATTTTATGCAGTTATAAATAATAGTTGATGCAAAATATGGTATTTGTCAAAAAGTTTACTTTTTGACAATATTGGTATAAGGAAGTGGATTTTATGAATGTTTGGTATATGAATTTAAAAGATGATAGAGGAGATGCGACCAACAAAAGTAGTATTAAAAAATGTGACTATTGCTTTCAACATAACATCGTTGGCATTGGGTGGGCAGTTGAAAATGAGTGCGGTCTATTTAAGCAAATAAAAAAACTTGAAGAACATTATAAAAGTAATCCGGATGAGTATTCGAAAATTTTAAACACGCTTGATATTTTAAATGAAATAGAAGTGGGCGATTTGGTTTGGACGCACAATCTTGTTGACGGGAAATATTATATTTTAAGAATAAGCGATGCAAAAATACGTGTTGCAAAAAATGATATTTCACGAGATAATGACATTGGATTTTATTTGTGCTGGGATAAAAAAGTGCTTGTCGATGATGCTGATGTTCCAAAAGGAATAGCGTTACGTCAAATCATACAGGTACAAAAACAAGATGATGTAATATTAAAAACACTCGATATTTTCAACAAGGGGTATGACGCATTATGAAAAAATCACTTGCAGTTATTTTAAGTGTTTTATTTGTAGTGTCGCTGTTTCCGATGCAGGCTTTTGCAGAAAGCTATAACGGGACCTGCGGAAAAAATGTAACATGGGCACTTGATACTGATACAGGCGTTCTCACAATTTCCGGTAATGGGGATATGGAGGATTATACTTTATCGGGTAAAGCACCATGGTATTCACAAAAAGACTATATTAAATCGGTCAATATTATAAATGGTGTTACAAGCATAGGCAATTATGCATTTTACGGATGCAGCAGACTTACAAGCATAACCATACCCGATAGCGTTACAAGCATAGGCAATTATGCATTTTACTATTGCAGCAGCCTTACAAGCATAAACATACCCGATAGCGTTACAAGTGTAGGCGATTATGCATTTTCCGGATGCAGCAGACTTACAAGTATAACCATACCCGATAGCGTTACAAGCATAGGGGATTTTGCATTTGACCATTGCAGCAGACTTACAAGCATAACCATACCCGATAGTGTTACAAGTATAGGTGATTGTGCCTTTTACAGATGCAGAAGCCTTACAAGCCTAACCATACCCGATAGCGTTACGAGCATAGGCAAAGGTGCATTTGCCGGATGCAGCGAGTTGAGTAAAATTTTGGTAGAAAGTGATAATTCGGAGTATTCATCGGTAGACGGTGTTCTGTTTAATAAGAATAAAACAGAATTATTATGTTGCCCGGCAAAAAAGAGCGGCAATTATAATATACCCAACAGCGTTACAAGTATAGGCAATTATGCATTTTACGATTGCAGCAGCCTTACAAGCATACTAATACCGAACAGTGTTACAAGTATAGGTGATTATACATTTTACGGATGCAGATGCAGCAGCCTTACAAGCATAACCATACCCAACAGCGTTACAAGCATAGGCAATCATGCATTTGACTTTTGCTGCAGCCTTACAAGCATAACCATACCCGATAGTGTTACAAGTATAGGTGATTGTGCCTTTTACAGATGCAGCAGCCTTACAAGCCTAACCATACCCGATAGCGTTACGATCATAGGCAAAGGTGCATTTGCCAGATGCAGCGAGTTGAGTAAAATTTTGGTAGAAAGTGATAATTCGGAGTATTCATCGGTAGACGGTGTTCTGTTTAATAAGAATAAAACAGAATTATTATGTTGCCCGGCAAAAAAGAGCGGCAAATATAATACACCCAACAGTGTTACAAGTATAGGTAATTATGCATTTTCCGGATGCATCAACCTTACAAGCATAATCATGCCCAACAGCGTTACAAGTATAGGTAATTATGCATTTGAAGGATGCAACAGCCTTACAAGCATAACCATACCCGATAGTGTTACAAGTATAGGTGACTATGCATTTTCCGATTGCAGCAGACTTACAAGCATAAACATACCCGATAGCGTTACAAGCATAGGCAATTATGCATTTTTCGTATGCAGCAGCCTTACAAGCATAAACATACCCGATAGCGTTACAAGCATAGGGGATTTTGCATTTGAACATTGCAGCAGCCTTACAAGTATAACCATACCCAATAGCGTTACGAGCATAGGCAATTATGCATTTTACGGATGCAGCAGCCTTACAAGTATAACCATACCCGATAGCGTTACAAGCATAGGGGATTTTGCATTTGCCGATTGTAGCAGGCTTACAAGCATAACCATACCCGATAGCGTTACAAGTATAGGCGATAGTGCATTTTACAGATGCAGCAGACTTACAAGCATAACCATACCCGATAGCGTTACAAGTGTAGGAGATTATGCGTTTTACGGATGCAGCAGCCTTACAAGCATAACCATACCCGATAGCGTTACAAGCATAGGCAATTATGCATTTTACTATTGCAGAAGCCTTACAAGCATAAACATACCCGATAGCGTTACAAGTGTAGGCGATTATGCGTTTTACGTATGCAGCAGCCTTAAAAGCATAGTAATACCGAACAGTGTTACAAGTATAGGTGACTATGCATTTTCCGAATGCAGCAGACTTACAAGCATAACCATACCCGATAGCGTTACAAGCATAGGCAATTATGCATTTTACTATTGCAGCAGCCTTACAAGCATAACCATCCCCAACAGCGTGACGAGTATAGGTTATAGTGCATTTTCTGATTGCTCATCGCTCACCTCAATCACCATTCCCGACAGCGTGATAAGTATAGGTGATTGGGCGTTTTACGGTTGCTCGAGGATTGATGATATCTGGTACAAAGGAAGTTATGCAGATAAATCGAATATATCAATCGGTTCCTACAACAGTGCACTGACTTCTGCTACATGGCACTACAATACGTGCGATGCCGAAAATCATGTTTACGGTGGCTTGTGTGATGGTGGTTGCAATAATTGCGATTGGACCAGACCTATGCCGGACAATATACTTCATATATATGATAACAATTGTGACACCGATTGTAATATTTGTGGCGAAGTAAGAACCACACAGCACAAATATGATAACGCCTGTGACACCGATTGTAATGTTTGTGGCGAAGTGAGAACCACACAGCACAAATATGATAACGCCTGTGACACCGATTGTAATGTTTGTGGCGAAGTGAGAACCACACAGCACAAATATGATAACGCCTGTGACACCGATTGTAATATTTGTGGCGAAGTAAGAGCAATACAGCACAAATATGATAACGCCTGTGATACCATATGTAATGTTTGCGAAGCAACAAGAAAAGCACCTCATTTTTATCAATGGGTAATTGATAAAAATAATAATTGCGGTGTTGATGGCGAGAAGCATGAAGAGTGTAGTGTTTGCCATGTTAAGCGCAATGAAAACACTAAAATTCCCGCGACAGGCAACCACACATACAGTAGTGAATGCGACATGACTTGCAACGTTTGTTTTGATACAAGAACTGCAACTGCTAAGCACACTTATACCGATGGCTTTGATCTTAATTGCAATGAATGTGAGTATATAAGAACTCTCAAAGATATAGGTATAACTTCCAAACCTCAAAAAACCGAATATTTAGAAAATAAAGAAAACTTAGACCTAACCGGAGGAAAACTGACGTTATACTATACAGACGGGACCTCTAATGAAATAGTTATAACTTCTAACATGGTGTCTGGTTTTAACAATAAAATAGTAGGTCAACAAACTTTAACTGTTACTTACGAAGGTTTTAAAGATACCTATGATGTTGAAATCGTAGCTAAAACTTTAATCTCAATTTCTATAACCACCAAACCGAATAAACTAACATATCTTGAAGGTGATGTTTTTGACAAAGCTGATATGGTGGTTACTGCATACTATAATAACGATACGAGCGGTATTGTAACCGATTATACTGTTAGTGGCTACACCTCAACTCCTGGCACTAAAACTATAACTGTGACATATAAGGACAAAACGTCAACGTTTAATGTAACTGTTATAGCCAAGTCCCTTATATCAATTTCTGTAACTACAAGGCCCAATAAAACCACCTACATTGAATCGACTGCATTAGATGATACCGGTATGGTGTTAACATTGTATTACAACAACAATACCTCTGAGATGCTAACCACCGGTTGGGTTAGTGAATATGATTTTAGCAATGTAGGAACATCGGCAGTTAAGGTTACCTATGGTGGCAAAACCTGTACCTATGATGTATCGGTTGTTGCAAAGACGCTTACAGATATTGTTGTTGAGTCTGAACCCAACAAACTCGAGTATCTTGAAGGCGACGCAAATTTGGATACTGACGGTTTGGTAATTCGCGCGTATTATAACAATGATACAAGCGAGATTATCAGCGGCAATTATACTGTTACCGGATATACTTCAACGCCCGGTGAAAAAACGATTACCGTAACGTATCAAGGCAAAACCGCTACCTTCACGATTAACGTAAAAGCAAAATCGGTTAATTCGATTTCTGTAACCCAAAAACCGAACAAGCTCACATATCTTGAAGGCGATTCGTTTGATAAAACCGGTATGGTGATTACCGCTTATTACAATAACAATACAAGTAGTGCCGTTACGGATTATACGATAAGCGGTTACACCTCAACGGTTGGCACAAAGACGATTACAGTTTCCTATGGCGGTAAGACAGCGACATTTACTATTACCGTCAAATCCAAGATCCCATCATCAGTTTCTTCCTCTAAATACACAATCAGCGGAAATACAATTAGAAAAATCACTGCAGGCACAACGGTTTCCTCGTTGTTGTCAGGACTTAATGAAGGTTCTTACTGCAAGGTTTACAAGGGTAGTTCTCAAGTGAGTGGTACAACTGCGGTTGGTACGGGTATGGTTGTTAAGATTATGGACGGCAACATAGTAAAGGCGTCCTACACAATCATTGTTACGGGTGATACTAATGGCGATGGTGACATTTCAATTACCGATATGGTTGCCATTAAAGCTCACGTTTTGGGCAAGACACTGCTGACAGGTGTTTATTCTACTGCGGCAGATACAAGTGGTGATAATGGGGTTTCCGTTACCGACTTTATTCAGGTTAAAGCCAAAATTCTTGGCAAAGGCACCATAACTGCAAGATGAGGAGAAGGAATATGAAAAAGATAATTTCAATTTTAACAATTTTAGTTTTGTGTTTTGCAATGGTTGTACCTATGAGCGTTTCGGCCGCAAGCGCAAGTGCAACCTTGAGTGGTCCCGGCACTGTTCGAGCAGGTGATACCATTACCTTGAACTTCAACCTCAACGGCAGCGGAATCTACGGTGCTTCGGGCACTTTGTCTTATGACAGTAGTCAAGTCACCCTTTCTAAGACTACTCAGAAGATTGGTTCTCCTTGGGCGGTTGAGTTCAACGGTAATAATTTTGTCGCTTACGACAATAATCTGAGCAGTCCTATCAACAGCAACAAGACTTTGTTTACAGTCACTTTCAAGGTTAAGTCCGTAGCGCCCGGAACAAACATTAAGATTTCTTACACTAACGTTAAAGCTTCTGATGGTAGTGCAGATAAGAACCTTGGAACAATTTCGTATTCCAAGACGGTTGCCGCACCGCTTGCGACCGATAATAATCTCGCAAGTCTTATTGTAAGTAATGCTACGATTTCTCCTGCATTCTCGGCAGGCACAACAAGCTACACCGCAAGTGTGCCTTTTGAGGTTTCAAAACTCAATGTCACTGCAAAAGCAGCAGATAGTAAAGCCAAAGTATCGGTCAACAGTCCTACGTTGACTCCCAGCGGCACAACTAAGGTTACCATAACCGTTACTGCTGAAAACGGTTCAAAGAAGACCTACACAATTTCGGTTAAGAGAGCCGCTGACCCCAACTATGTAGCAAGTGGTAACAATAACCTTTCCAATATCTCGGTAGATGGATTCTTGCTTTCTCCGGTGTTTGATGCCAATACCGATAAATACGTTGTTTGGTTGCCTTACGAGACCGAAAATGTTACTGTGAGCGGTTCTGCACAGGATAGTAAGGCAAGCGTAGCTGTTGAAGGCGGAAGCAACCTTGTAGCAGGTCAGGATAATGAGGTTACGGTTATCTGTACTGCAGAAAACGGCGACAAGAAAACATACACCGTAGTTGTAAAGAGAGCTCCTGCTCACGACGGTAGCGTTGACAACACGCCTGACACCGACAACACGCCCTCTGAACCCAATGACAGTAATATATCAACTCCTGATGATACAAACGACAATCCTTCAAACGATGTTTCCAACAACAATGCTCCTAATAACACAGGAATTGAGTTGTGGTTGGTAATTGTAGTAGGTGTAGCCGCACTTGTAATCGGTGGCGCAGCAGGCTTCGTGGTTAAAGGCGCAATACAAAAGAAAAAGTAAATAATATAATCACACCCTGCAAGGACAGAAACCTTGCAGGGTGAGTTTTAGTTCGGTTTAGTATTTGATGAGTTCTTCACACTTATCGATAGTATGATATTGACCAGCATATAATTGTTGAAAGGTGTGCATAGCCCAGTGCTTGGTATCAGCCTCAACCAAAGCTACGCCCATCACACCACCATTAAGTGTCTTGGGGTAATATGTAACTTTCCAGGTTTTTGTCGGTCCTAAATTTCCGCCCACTATAATTCCTCCTTTAGTTCGCGTTTGTACTTGTAATATGAATTTCTGGAAATCTTACAAAGTGTCATAACCTCCTTGTCGCTTAGTGTGCCACCGAACTCGATGGCATGCTTTTTTATTATTTCTTTGCATTTGACGGATTTATCAGTTGTAAGAGTTGTTCCTTTGACAAGTCCGATTTGTGTGCCGTTTTTCTTAGCTTCTCTAATGCCTTGACTGATACGTGAATGAAGGTCTGTGACTTCTTTTTCAGCTTGATCGAAAGCAGCTTTTATTTGTTCTTCTGCTATAGCTAGTATGAAGTTGTTAATTAGTTCTATATTACCTTTGAAGAATGAATCGACCGCAGTATTACCGGTCTCAATTTTTACATTTAGTAATTTGCTTTTAGTGGCATCTAAAACACTAGTGTCTATTAGTGGTTCATTTAGAAAAACAAGATTAACACCGAATTCATAAAGTGACTTGTAATCTTTAAAACCTTCCTCGCTGTTACGTGCCATACGTGAGACACTATCAAAAACAACTGTATCACCTTTGTTAAGTTGCGTTATAAACTTTTCCCAGTGTGGTCGGTTTTGAGTGGTGCCAGTATAGAATTCTCGGATAATAGTTGCTGTTGGATAGACATCTAAGATATTTGTAATTTGTCGGGCTAATCTTTGATGTGTAGTTGATACACGAGCATAACCATAAATCATTGATGTTGGAGGCTCCTTTCAGTATTGAAACAAACTAAACTCACTTTTGATATTTTTATTATGTCGTGTTTTGGGTCGTTTGTAAGCCCCTTTTTCTCAAAATTAGTACAATGTTTGCAAAGCTTACTTTTAATACTGGATTTATTCATGTTTAGATGGTATACTTTATAAAAAAGGTATTTGGAGTGGCTATAGCTATGGCAAGCAAATGGACGATTCAAGAAGATTATATAGTTTGCAAATATTCGTATGAATACGCTTGGAAGAGTATAACTGTCGAACAACTTAACGAATTGATGGGACAGTTAGAAAATAACGGTTTTGTGGCAAGAAGCAAAATCGCCGTTGATAAACGAGTTCGAGACTATCAGTGTTTATTCCGTGGTATGAAATCCCCGTATGCGACTAGTCAGGTTATTTCGATCTATCAAGCATATATGAATCGAATAAATAACCCACAGCTCTATCAAAGCATCAAATCTTTTATCGCAGAAACATTCAGCCCAAATGAAGAAGTAGATAATAGCTCGGCATCCCCAAATCTTTCTAATGAACCAAATAATTCAACAAACTACGTTCACACAATAGAATATAGTTCAACTTTCCCTATAGTGCTGCAGAAGTTCATCGACAAAAAGGGATTCAAAAAGTACAAAGAAATCTACGATAAGATATCAATGAAACAGGATACGTTCTCCTCAATTTTGCGTGGTAAGTATCCCGTAGTAAAAAGAGAAAATGTTTTAAGATTATGTGTAGGTCTAAAGCTGACGATAGATGAAGCTGAGGAGTTAATGGAAAGTGCCGGCTATCTTTTCTCAAGGAGCATAATGACCGATGTGGTTGTTAAAGGTTTTTTGCTACACCAGTGTTATGACACCTTTGCAATAGATGACGAGCTGTGTGAAAATAATGCTCCCGTTCTGTTTGCTGCAGCATAATAAAAACTGAATACATACATAAGTAGAAAAGCAAGTGATTTTTTCGATCACTTGCTTTTTTGTTTTGTTCAAAAATACGGATTGTCAATCCTGATTTGTAAATAAGGTTTTAAGTACAATATATTCAGTCGCTGAGGTGCACCGGCGAAGCAATAAATTGAACATTAGGGAGTGTAATCAAATGGCCGTAAGAAACAATGATACCAAAGTATGTGTGATGAGAGGCTTTTACGACGAGATCGGTGAGTATCGTGAGGAGTACTGGGATGACGTCATTCTTTGCGAACTACCTGAAACAGCACAGATTAGATTTAGTTTTGATCACGATATTACAGTGCTTTATTCCAAAGACGAGATTCTTGTAATGGCCAAAAAGCCACTAGACATTGAAGAATACAAGAAACTTGAAGGAACCCCGCGCTTTTTCCACTGCCTTTTACATATGGCCGAATACAGACATGGTGGATACAACGGATATATGTGTATCCTTACTAATCTTAAAGCGTTAAGAAGGAGGAACAAAAAACGGATTGCCAATCCTGATGTACCGTATTGAAAAGGTTTAGAATGACTATGCTAGCAAGAGCAAACCGAAGGGAGTGAGATAAGTGAACAAGAAAAGTAGATCCGACAAGTTCGGATAGTATCCATTAGTTGTTTGAATCGTTCTTTGAAAACTAAATATTATGTATCCCGTTTAACATTAACATTATTAAAAATTTATTATCTAAAAAGGAGTCATGTACCATGATAAACTGGAATTTTAACCCCGAAGAATATACCGAAAGATCATTTGCCCTTATCCCCGAAGGCAACCACAGAGTAACGATTACCAATGTTGAAGAGAAACTGTTTAATAGTGGTAATGAAGGCTTTGAAATTACCCTTGAGGTTTCCGGATTCAATAGTAAACTTTGGTACTATCTTGTTTTCGATCCTAATGATAGCGCAAAAACCAACCAGCGTATCGGGATGTTCTTCGATTCGTTTGCGATACAGGATCACGATATTTCCCACTACGATAGATGGGTTGGTAAAGATGGTGCTGTACGTGTTAAACATAATATGTACAACGGAAGTAAGATGGCAAACGTGGTGTTCTGTCTTAGTCGCAATCAACAGTGGCGTCTTCCTAAATGGGATGCGAGAAAAACCGATGAACCTAAGTTCGATGGATTCAATACAAACAAGCGAATAGCACCCAAACCGCTTGATACATTGGAAGATAGAAGAAAGATGGATTTTTCCAACAGAGTATTTTAAATTAAAAACAAATATCCGGACTTTAGTTTTTCGATTAAACTAGGGCCCCGAATATAAAAAATATTATATTTATAACTAGAAAGGTTGATTAATAACTATGAGTAGCTTTTTTGAAAACGGATATGTAGAATTAATTCCGAATCTTAACGACGCATGCGATAAGGAAACCGGTGAGAAAATTTACGCCCCTTCTGAATACCCTCTTAGTGTTCCTAAAGTTTACCTTGAAGCCTCCAGTGAAACTTATTTTCCTCAGATATTTTTTGATTGGACTGATGATTCCGTTGTCTTTGTACGCGAGGATATTCTTGTTAAATACACTAAGCATTGCTATTGTGAACTTCTTGCTGAAGATGAAAATGGAAATGTTATTTGGGTCGATGGTCGTACCGCGCCATTCGAAGGTTGTTGGAAAGGTAGGTATTTAAATGAAGTTCGCGGTTCTTTGTCATATGATGTTGAGGAGTATCGTCTTGATACACTTGAGAAGAAAACTTACAAGGTGACATTGGATTCAACATCTCCTATTAGTGTAGATGATATCACTAGTCTTGTGGATTATATCGACCCCAACTTAATTAAAAAAATCAATAATAACAAAAATGATATTCCAATCCCAGCTAATTAAATTCTTAATTTAATTTAGCACTTATTTATCGTAAAAGTATTGGTGGTACCGTGTTTTTGGAATTTTAATAAAATCACGGTACCACCATAATCACTCAATAGAAAGGATGTCGATTATTATAAAAAATAAATTAGATAAAATGTTTGAGTATGACTTTATCAGATTGCCTCGTCCGTTTATAAGGAGGTTCAGTTTGAACACAGCGGTTATGTTATCGGAGATATATACCGAGTATACATACTGGAAAGATAGAAATGAACTGCAGCATGGCGGCTGGTTTTTCAGTACCGTTGAAAACATATATAACAATACCGGTCTTAGCAAACATCAACAGTTGATGGCATGCAAGGAATTAGAATCTTACGGTATTATTAAAATCAAATACCACGGCATGCCTAAAAAACGTTATTTCAAATTCGATACTACTATGTTAAGTAAATTGTATTCCGATTTCGTTTCTAATACAAATCAAGTTAATAATACAGCTAACATTGAAGAACCACCTCTAACAGATACCTTGAATAACCGAAAATTTTCAGGTTTTAGTTTTTAATAACAGTTTTATAACGAATAAATATAGTCCGGTAATCATACACGTATTGTTTGAATACCGGACTTATTTGGTTTAAATATTAAACATAAATAATAATAAGTAATAATATTAAACCTCTGCGCATATTGTTTAGTGAAAAAAAGATAGGTGGATATAA
>JAZNBQ010000052.1:0-13101 GCA_045587065.1 Acutalibacteraceae bacterium
TTTCCGCCATTCTTCTTTAATGCCAATACATTGGACATAATCTGATACAGGTAGTCTGCCTGATCGGTATCTCCTTTATTTACAACATCAAGCTCCGTAATCTGTACTTCGAATCCGGCGTTCAAGAAAGCCTTTACCGCATCCGTATAATACGATACACTCGGATAATCTGTATTCAGGTGAGACTGCATGCCGACACCGTCACAAATCTTACCGTTAGAGTTGATGAAATTCACCATTGTAATAATATCATTGACTTCCATATAGGTATTGTAGTCATTGTAGAATAAACGTACGGAATCTCCTTTACCGAAATACTCCAAAGACTCATTTGCATACTGGAACGCCTTCTTTACAAAGGACGGGTAATTGTTAACATTACCATAAATCGATAACCAACCGCAGCTTGTAGCGTGCTGATATTCGTTTACAACATCCCATGCATATACCACATCGGCATACTGGCCGGAGTATATATGGTTCATTACAGACTTAATATAGTATTCCATACGCAAATCCATCTGTGCCTGGGATACATAACCGTTATTGGTAGAATATCCCGTTCTGAAGAACCAATCCGGTGTCTGGCTGTGCCATACTAAAGTATGCCCACGCATCTTTAAACCGTTTTCCTTACAAATTCTCAACGCCTCATCTACGGTGCTGAAATTAATCTTCGGAACATATGTCTCGGTCATACCGGACGGAATATAATAGCCCTGATTCTTTGCTTCTTCTTTCGTAATCAAGCTCGCAGACCAACCAAGCATTGCATCCGGCTTCATTTCGTTTTCAAGCGTTACGCTGTTGTACTGTGTCTTTACATGCGCCAACGTATTTGCATTACGAAGCTGACTCAGATTAATACAGGTTCCGGAGTATCCGAATAAAGAACCGTATGTATTCAACAATGTATCCTCTGCCGCTTCCGCACGATGATTCGGAACCAACAGTGTGCTCACAAGCATTGCACCCGCAAGCACAAGACTTATCCACTTCTTAAACTTCTTATTCATTGTAATATAAACCTCCAAAATAGTAACAAATTGCACTCTCCTTATATATGCCAATCCTGATCCTGCCCCAAAGTTCCTCCTTTCGTTATAAATTTATCATTGTTGACATATAATTAAGTTACATTTCTATTATATCATATTCTTTTACGTAATAGCATTTAAAATGTGTAGAACTTTCTTTTATATGTTTGTTCTTCTATTTTAATTTACCCTAATTATCTGTCTATACTCACACACATTCGTGACTATTGTCCCAATTCGTAAGATTATTTATAATAAAAATACGAGACACAATTATCATTTCTCAACTGTGTCTCGTATAAAAGCAATTCCTATTCAATAACGAGCCGATGCTCTCCCTGTTTTAGCTACTATACCGTAATCTTATCCAGTGCCTGCTGTAAATCCGCAATCAAATCATCCACATTCTCGATACCAACGGAAAGACGGATGAGGTCGGTAGCCACTCCTGCCTCGGCCAGCTGCTCGTCGGTCAACTGACGGTGAGTATGGCTTGCCGGGTGAAGAAGACAAGTCTTTGCATCCGCTACGTGAGTAACGATGGAAGCAAACTTTAAGGAATCCATAAACTGAATGGAGGTCTCTCTTCCGCCCTTAATACCGAAAGCAAGTACACCGCAGGTGCCCTTCGGACAATACTTCTTGGCAAGCTCGTGGTACTCATCACCTTCCAGGTCAGCATAATGAACCCATGCCACCTTATCCTGAGCCTTTAAGAACTTTGCCACAGCCAATGCATTCTGACAGTGACGCTCCATACGAAGGTGCAGGGACTCAAGACCTAAGTTCAGGTAAAATGCATTCTGCGGAGACTGAATGGAACCGAAGTCTCTCATCAGCTGTGCGGTTGCCTTGGTAATGTACGCACCCTTGCCGAAACGCTCCGCATAAGTAATGCCGTGATAAGAATCATCCGGTGTGGTCAGGCCCGGGAACTTCTCTGCATGCGCCATCCAGTCGAAATTACCGCTGTCTACAATACAACCGCCAACCGAAACACCCTGTCCGTCCATATACTTGGTGGTAGAGTGGGTTACAATATCTGCGCCCCACTCAAAAGGTCTGCAGTTTACAGGGGTTGCAAAGGTGTTGTCAATAATAAGGGGAACGCCGTGTTTATGAGCAAGGCGTGAAAACTTTTCAAAATCAAAAACAGTAACGGTAGGGTTGGTAACAGTTTCACCAAATACTGCCTTGGTGTTTGGTTTAAAATATTTTTCCAACTCTTCTTCAGGTAAATCCTGGTCGACAAAGGTACATTCAATACCCATTTTTTTCATGGTAACGCCAAAGAGATTATATGTACCGCCGTAAATAGCCGATGAGGCAATAAAATGGTCGCCTGATTCGCAAATGTTGAAAATTGCATAGAAGTTGGCTGCTTGACCGGAGGAGGTAAGCATTGCGGCAACACCACCCTCTAAAGCGCAGATTTTAGCGGCAACTGCATCGTTAGTGGGGTTTTGAAGGCGAGTATAAAAATAGCCTTCTCTCTCTAGATCAAAAAGCTGACCCATAGTGTCGCTTGTATCATATTTAAAAGTTGTGCTCTGATAAACAGGTAGCTGTCTTGGCTCGCCCTCTTTAGGGGTCCAGCCTTCGTGAATGCATTTAGTTTCGGTTCTCATTTATTTTCCTCCTAATATCTTGCGATAGCCGTTTCCGTGTTGAACACAACGAGAAACACGGCTTAAGGTTGCTGAACTGATGCTTGTTTCTTCCATAACCTGTACGTAGGTTTTTCCTTCTAAAAAGAGCTTTGCGGCGGCAACTCTGCCTGCCATTTGCTCAATTTCTTTAAAGGTGCACAGGTCTTCAAAAAGAAGTTCAAAATCCTGCGGATTATCTATAGTTGCAAAGAGCTTGTAAAGCTCGCTTATTACCTCTTTATCTATTTTTTTAGGCATGAAACATCAGTCCTTTCAATAGCATTATACTTTAATCCGCTAAAATTGTAAAGACCTAAATTATTGATATCATTGCCGCCATAGTGCCCCTTTTTCCCTGTGTTGCGCGATGAGAATGAAAAATGTCAGGATGACAACAGGTGCACAGGTCTGCCACGTCAATGTTTTCGGGCTTTATTCCTGCATGAAGCATAATCTGTCGGTTAGTTTCTTTAAGGTCAAGCATATATTTGCCGTTTTCCTTTTTAGTATAGCAAAGGTTTTTGTCAAGATAAGAAAGCTTGTTTATCTCTTCTATAACAGGGTCGTCAACCTCGTAACAACATTTGGAAATATTAGGCCCTATGGCGCCGATAATATCTTCTGCTTTTGAGCCATAGTCCAAAACCATAATCTCTACTGTTTTGGCGGCAATTTCCTTTACAGTGCCTCGCCATCCGCCGTGAGAGGTGGCGGCAACCTTTTTTACAGGGTCAAAAAACAAAAGAGGCGTGCAGTCGGCATATTGAGACACAAGAACAATGCCCTTTTCATTGGTTACAAGACCATCAATATCGGTATAATCTCTCTCTTTTAAAAGCCCTTTTCCAATGTCGTCTTTTGTAACTTTGCGAATGTTTGCTGTGTGGGTTTGTTGAGACAAAACCACCTTTTCCCAGTCTGCCCCAATGGCGCTACAGAAAATTTTGAAGTTTTCCAAAACGGCGCCTTCCTCGTCTCCTACAGAAAATCCAAAGTTCATAGAAGCGCAGTGTCCTTTGCTTACTCCGCCAATTCTTGTGGAAAAGCCGTGACGGAGAGCACCGGTCTTATCCAGCTTAGGAAAGGTAAGATAAACTACGCCGTTATTATTATGAATGTTTAAGGAGTTGCTCTTAATCATAAAATCAGTCCTTTAGTGGAGTTACGTAAAGGGTTTTGTTGTTGGTGTAAATAACCATACCTGCCTTTGCGCCGTTGGGCTTTTTAACGTGCTTTATAAAGGTGTAATCTACAGGAACCTTGTCGCTGTTTGCAGCTTTAGAATTTGCGGCAGCAAGACTAGCGGCAAAAACAAGGGTTTCTTCATCCACCTCTTTGCCCTTTGTAATTATTACTGTGTGTGAGCCGGGTATATTCTTTGTGTGAAGCCAGACGTCAGTTTTGTCGGCGAATTTAAGGGTTAAAAAGTCGTTTTCCCGATTATTTTTTCCCACAAAAATTTCAAAACCGCTTTTACTTATATATTTTTTAGGAGATGCCTTGTAGTTTTTTTGTTTCTGCTTGGGATTTCTTCTTAAATAACCGGAAAGGATAAGTTCTTCTCGTATTTCGTCAAGGTCTGCCAAAGAAGATATACGAGAAAGGTTGTCTAAAACCGACTCAATATACAAAAGTTCCTTTTTGTCTTCCTCAACAAGCTTTGTAAGGGTTTGTTCGGCATTGTAGGTCTTTTTATAATCTTTAAAATATTTTGCCGCATTCTGAGACGGGGAAATGGTTGGATTCAAAGGGATTTTGATTTCTTTCAAATCCTCGTCGTAATAGTTTTGCACAACGCAAAAAGAAGCACCCTTTTCTATGGCGTAAAGATTTGCCTTTATAAGTTCGCCAAAGATACGAAGTTCTTCGCGGTTTTTACATTTTTCAAGGTCTGAAAGACGGTGGGCAGTTTTTCTTTGGATTCTGCCTTTAAGATTGTTTAAAAGCTTTGTTACGTCCTGGGCCTTGGCTTTTAGCCTTGCGGCGTTTTCTTTTTTGGTATAAAACTCGTCTAAAAGAGAGGAAAAACTTTCTTTTCTTTCGCTTTTATAATCAGGTCCGTACTGTGTTATGGGAATAAATGAAAAATCCTTAGGTTCTCCCAGTTTTGTGTCTACCAAAACAAAAGGAGCAAAATTTCTTTTTTTAAAGTCGTTAAGAACTTCTTTTGCAGAAGAAAGCTCTTCTTTTAAGGCAAGTTCTCTGGAAACCAATGGAGAAACACCCTCAAGCGCCAGAGTAAAGGCGTCGCTTAAAGGCTTTCTTGTTTGGGTGAGTTTCTTTTCCAGGTCTTCTACAGAAGCGGTAAAGGGGTTTAGCTTGTCTTGTTTTTCCTTTGGCACAAAGGTAGCTCCGGGTTGAATAAGTCTTGCAGAGCTTTCCATGTCTGAGCGGTGAAGAGCGTCTAAAATTTTACCCTTTTCATCACATAAAATAACGTTTGCCTGACCTGTAAAAAGTTCTATTATCAGGCGAGGGTAAACCTTGTCTGAAAGCTCGTTATATGCCGAAAGTCTAAAAACTACAGTGCGGTCAAGACCGTCTTGGGAAATCTCTTCAATTACCGCGCCGGACAAATGTTTTCTAAGCAGTTTGCAAAAATTAGGCGGCTCGGCAGGGTTGTCAGGAGTGCTGCTTGTAAAATGAAGCCTTGCCGCAGAGGGCCTTGTAGAAACAATAAGAGCTCCCTTAAAGCTTGGGGAGCGCAAGAAAAACACCAACTCGTTTTTAGAGGGTTGATGTATTTTTTCTATATGACATTTTTCTGCTTTTTTTAATTCTTCTATAAGAAGGCTTAGAAAAATTCCGTCAAGTGCCATGCTATTCTCCTAGAATTTTCTTTATTTGGGCAAGAAGAGCCTTTTGCTCCCGGCAGTCCTTGTTGTTTTTTTCAAGGTCGCATAGAGCCTTGCAGACAACCTTTGCCTGTTTTTCTATGTAAAGCCTAGAGGCCTCGTCCTTTGGGTCAAGCTTTCCGCAAAGATAGAATGCGTCTGTTTCCTTTTTTATCTCTCCGGTAAAAGTCGCCTTTATTACGGTGTATATTCTTTTGCCTTCGGTGGTTGCCGTTTCACTTAAAATGGAAAAACCGTTAGTGCACAAATATTTTCTAAGCAAATCTGCCGAGGTCATTGGCTGTAAAAGAAGGGTGTAATCATTGCTTTTAACAAAAGGGGAGGCGTCTAAAATGTTAGAAATAACCTCTCCGCCCATACCTGCAATAATAATGCAGTCAACCTCTCCCGGCTTTATGGGAGCAAGACCGTCTCCTAAACGCAGTTCAATGTTTTGGGTTTTAGTCTTCTCAATATTTGTTTTTGCATTAATTAAAGGCTTCTCGTTAATGTCACAAGCAATAACCTTAGATGCAATTTGTCTCTTAATCAAAGATATCGGCAGATGACCGTGGTCAGTGCCGATATCTGCTACCCTCGAGCCTATTGGCACAAGGAACGCTATTGTGTTTAGCCTGTTTTTAAGTTCTTTCATTATTTTTTAGAAAAATAATCGTTTAATTTTTTAACAAGCTCGTCTGCATCGGTGCCGTGAACTTCACAAGCCATCTCAATAGATTCGCCTCTTGCAGAAGGGCAACCGAGACAGTGCATACCTATAGCTAAGAAATATTCTGCACATCCAATGTCCATATCAAGAACGTCGCCGATGCACATATCTTTAGTAATTTTAATGTCTGCCATTTTAAATTCCTCCTAGAATAGTATTAAAAGAGTTTAGTCTTTTCATTCAAATTATTTCTGCCGTGATTATAAAGTTTGCGATTGTCCATAGACCAGATTCTGCCGGAAAAATCCTTTTCATTGGTAGCTTCGGTAATTTCTTTCATTTCATACATTCTGGCGTCCATCATATCAAGCTGAGAAAGAAGCTCTGCCTCTATAAACATAGGTCTCACGGCAGCGCCGAATTCAGGCTCGTTGTGGTGGGATAAAACCATGTGTTGTAAAAGCATAACACTTTCAGAATTAATACCAAGCTTTTCTGCAGTTGCTTTGATAATATAAGCGCCGTCAACCAAATGTCCTACCAAATTGCCCATAGCGGTATAGCCTGTAGCAAGGCCTGAGGAAGCGATATCATACTCGGAAATTTTGGAAATATCGTGAAGAATCGCACCGGCAAGGAGCAAATCCTTGTCTACAAAGGGGTAAACCTGACAAACCTTTTGGGCTAAACGAACAATGGAAAGAGTGTGCATTAAAAGCCCTGAACGAATAGCGTGATGAAGCTTAAATGCCGCAGGCCAATAAAGAAGAGCCTCCTTGTTGTCACTTAAAATGGTGGTGACAATAGCCCTTAAATCCTGGTCGGCAAAGCCTTCTGCAACAGAAAAGAGTTCATCATACATATCATTTCCTGTGTAATCAGAAGATTTAACAAAATCTTCTGCACAAACCTTGTCTGAGTCCACCGCCAGTCTGATTTTTTCAATTCTCAACTGGTCGTTTCCGTTGTAAACGCTAACGGTACCTCTTACTTTTACAATGTCTCCTGCCGAATATTCTCCATGTAGAGCAGGAATATAAGACCAAAGCTTAGCAGAAATCTCTCCCGTCTTGTCGGAGAGCATCATATCAAGATAGGCGTCTCCCTTTGACGAGGTTTTGGATTCAACCGTTTTAATAAGCAAAAAGCAATCAACCAGGCCGTTTTGACCTGCAGGTGTAAAATTCATAAGATTTTCCTCTTTAATGAGATAAATAATATTTTACAAGATTTTGAAGCAAAGTGTCACGGTCAACTCTGCGAATAAGGTTTCTTGCATTGTTGTGAGTGGTAATGTAAGTTGGGTCTTCAGAAAGAATATAACCCACCATTTGATTTATAGGATTATAGCCTTTTTCTTTAAGGGCGTCGTAAACAGCAAGAAGAATTCTGCGAATTTCCTGTTCTTGTTCGTTGCCTATAGAAAAAGTTTGGGTTTTATCTAACATAAATTTGCCTCTCTTTCGAAAAACTTTCTATATATATTTTATAGCAAAACAGAGCGTATTACAAGAAATTTTTTATACTATCTGAGACACGCACCAATCTGTTGGAGTTTTTTAACAATTTTAGAGGTTGCAGATTCAATTTGCTCGTCAGAAAGGGTTCCGTCAAGAGAGCGAAGACTTACGCTGTAAGCAACGCTCTTTTTGCCCTCAGGAATCTGAGAACCGATATATACGTCGAAAAGTTCAACCTTTTCACAGATTTTTCCTGCCGCCTCTTTAATAGCTTTTTCCATATCGCCAACAGGTAGGTCGATATCGCAAAGAAGAGCAAAGTCACGGAAAACAGCAGGGAACTTAGGCAGAGGCTTGTAAATAACAGTCTCTTTGTTAAAGTTGTAAAGAAGGTCAAGCTTTATTTCTGCAATGAAAACTCTGTCCTCAATGCCAAAGCCGCTTGCAGTAGTTGGATGAACCTCGCCAAAGGTAGCAACTTCTTTGCCGTCTATTAAAGCACTGGCCTGTCTGCCCGGGTGGAGATAAGGCTCGCTGCTTCTTTCAAAGGTGTAAGAAACGCCCAAGGTATCAAGAACCTGTTCTACAAGACCTTTCATGGTGTAGAAATCCTCTTCTTTGCCGTAAGCGCCAATAGAAAGGCAAGGAAGCTCCAAAGGTTGCTCCATAAGAGGCAAGGATTTAGGAATAAAGCGTTTGCTGATTTCAAAAAGTCGAACGTCACTGTTCTTACGGCTGTAGTTTGTAGCAAGAACAGTAAGCATACCTGTGGTAAGCTGAGTTCTAAGGGTAGAATATTCGTCTCCCAAAGGATTAAGGAGTTTAATAGCGGTTCTTCTCTCATCGTTTTCAGGGAGAGAAAGAGCGTCTAAAGCCTTACTTGCAATAAAGGAGAAGGTGGTAATTTCGTCACAACCTGCGCCGCAAAGAGTAGCTTTTACAAGGTCGTCTTTAAGTCTTGAATCAAGTTTTCTTCCGCGAGTGAGGGAACCTCTCATGGTGGTTCCTACGATGTGGTCGTAGCCGTATATTCTCATAACCTCTTCTGCAAGGTCGGCTCTGCCCTCAACGTCGTCGCGAATAGAAGGAACGCGAACAGTAAGCTTGTCTCCGTCCAAAGTTGCAGGAAGACAAAGTCTGTTTAAAATCTCCACAACAGTGTCAGAAGGAACGTCTACACCAAGAAGCGCGGTAATGTCGGAAACGGTAGTTTCAATAATTCTGTCCTCAGGAAGTCCCTGGTTTAAGTCGATAACACCGTCTACAATGTCACCTGCGTCAAGCTGGTCAATAAGCTGTAAAGCTCTTTCCATTGCAAAGTAGGTGTTGTTAATATCAATTCCGCGTTCAAAGCGTCCGCTGGACTCGGTGCGAATTCCTAAAGCGCGAGCGGTTTTTCTAATAGAATCACGACGGAATTTTGCGCTTTCAAATAAAAGCTCGGTGGTGTCGTCTTTGATTTCACTGTTAAGGCCGCCCATAATTCCTGCAAGACCTGTAGGTTCGTTGGCATCAGCAATAACAAGCATGCTTGAATTTAAAATATGCTCCTTGTCATCTAATGTAACAAGCTTTTCGCCATCTTCTGCATTTCTTACAATAATTTTGCCTTCTTTTAAATCTCTGCGGTCAAAAGCGTGCATGGGTTGACCTGTTTCAAGCATAACAAAGTTGGTAATATCAACAATGTTGTTAATAGGACGCATACCGGAAGCCTTTAACGCCTTTTTCATCCAGTCAGGAGATTCTTTTATGCGAAGGTTTTTAACGGCACGGCTAATGTAACGAGGACAAATGTCAAAATTCTTAACCTCTACACTAACGTAGTCGTTTACGTCTCCGCCGCAAGTCTTATAGGTTGGAACAGGAGGATGGAAGTCCTTTTTAAGAACAACGCTGATTTCCTTTGCCACACCTAAAACGCAGTTGCAGTCAGGACGGTTAGCGGTAATCTTAAAATCGATAATATAGTCGTTAAGACCTAAAACGTCCCTCATATCTGCGCCAACAGGGGTGTCGTTTTTAAGAATAAGAATTCCGTAAACCTCTGCGCCAGGGTAGTCGTAATCTTTAAGGCAAAACTCCTCGCCTGAGCAGAGCATACCGTTTGATTCTACACCTCTTAGCTTGCCCTTTTTAATTTCCATTCCGTTAGGAAGAAGAGAATTGTGAAGAGCGGCAGGAACAATGGCGCCTTCAAAAATATTATCGGCACCGGTAACAATCTGCAAAGGCTCCCCGTTTCCAATATCCATCTGGCAAATCTGTAAATGGTCGCTGTTTTCGTGAGGAGTGATTTTTAAAATCTTAGCGGCAACAACATTTTTCATTGTGTCGGCAAGATTATCGCAAGACTCTACCTCGAATCCTGCCATTACCATTTTATCGCAAAGCTCCTCAACAGGAACGTCAATATCTACGTAACTTTTAAGTTGATTAAGTGAAATTTTCATATTATATTTCCTCCGTTTAAATGCTTTGGCTTGTTAAAACTGCTCAAGGAAGCGTACGTCGTTTTCAAAAAGAAGACGAATATCGCTTATTTTGTAGCGTGTAATTGCAAGGCGGTCAATACCAATACCAAAAGCAAAGCCTGAATAAACATCAGGGTCTATTCCGCAACGGCGAAGAACGTTTGGATGAACCATGCCTGCGCCTAAAATTTCAATCCAACCGCTTCCCTTGCAAACGCGGCAACCCTTACCGCCGCACTCTGAACAGGAAACGTCAACCTCTACGCTGGGCTCGGTAAAGGGGAAGAAGGAAGGACGGAATTTAACCTTTGTGTCAGGTCCGTAAATCTCGTGAGCAAATTGCTCTAAAACTCCCTTAAGGTCGCACATTGTAACGCCCTTGTCCACAACAAGACCTTCCATCTGGTGGAAAACCGGAGAGTGGGTAGCATCAACCTCGTCGGCTCTGAAAACGCGTCCGGGGCAAATAATTTTAATAGGAGGCTTTCTTTGTTCCATTGTGCGGATTTGTGCCGCAGAGGTCTGAGAACGAAGAAGAACACTGTCGTTAAGGAAGAAGGTGTCCTGCATATCTCTTGCAGGATGGTCTGCAGGAACGTTTAAAGCCTCAAAGTTGTAATAATCAGTTTCAACCTCAGGGCCGTCAACTACGTCAAAGCCCATAGATTGGAAAATATCAATCATATCGTTAAGAACTATGTTGATTGGGTGAAGATGACCCTGTTTAGATTTCTTAGAAGGCATAGTAATATCAAGGGTTTCTTCCTTTAGCTTTTTGTCTAATGCGGCAGCCTTCATTTTCTCGCCCTGAGCTGCAATAGCAGATTCAATAGAAGCTCTGACCTCGTTTGCAAGTTGTCCGATAACGGGTCGCTCCTCGGCGGAAAGACCTCCCATTTGTTTTAAAATAGCGGTGATTTCACCCTTTTTGCCTAAATATTTAACCCTTAATTCTTCAATTTCTTTAGAATCCTGGGCGTTTTCAACTGCAAGGAGAGCAGTAGCTCGAATTTGTTCCAGTTGTTGTTTCATTATTTAATACCTCCAAAAAAATAAACTTCGTCCCAAAGAATATGGGACGAAGCTTTAAATCAAATTAAAAAACTCCGCGGTACCACCCGCTTTTTTGCCACAAGGAGCAAACACTCTGTCGGTCTGTAACGGAACCGTTCCGTCGCCGCCTACTATACTTTTCAGCGGAGCTGCTCGAAAGGGAACTTGGGCAAACCTCTTAGTACCGCACTTTCAGCCGAGATGCAGCTCTCTGTAAAAAAGGCAATTTGCTTACTTTCCTTCGTCATCGCATTTTAAACAATTATATGGTAAAAACTATTGTAACACTAAAGATAAATTTTTGCAAGTCTTTATTTGTTCTCTTCCAAATACTCTTCCAGACAAAGACCCGACGCCTTTATAGCTTTTGCGTTTTCCACACCTACGTAGCGATAATGCCAGGGCTCGTAAATAACCCCTGTTATAGCCTCTTTGGATTTAGGGTATCTCATAATAAAGCCATAGTCCTGAGCGTGTTCGGAAAGCCACTGGAATTGAGGAGTGTTTTCAAAGGACTCTTCTACCGAGTTAAAGTCAATGGCAAGACCCAACTGGTGTTCGCTTGTCCAAGGACGAGCAACTACGGTAGCGGCTTCGGCTTCAGCCTGTTCTCTGGTAAGGTTGGGGTTGTTGTTTAGAACTCTTTGAACCTGTGCGTTAAAGTTTGCAGTCTGAGTGGAGTTTCTTCTCCAAGGGGAAATAACCCAAAGCTTAACGCCGTCTTTGTTTGCCGCGCGGCACATAGCGTTAAGGTCGTCAACTGCGCGGGAGTCAAACCTGTAGCCTTGGTTAGCGTAATTAGTATCAATTTGAGTAAGGTCAGGCACAAAACCCTCTTCAAGTGGATGCCATCCATTTACAAGGACCATTTTCCACGAATCGTCTTGAGGTTGAGGAGGTAAAGTTTCTTCCTCAGAGCTTACAGGAACAGAAGAGGAGGATTCCGGCACAGACTCAATCTTAGAGGACGACTCAGAAGAAACGTCTATAGTTGGAAGGTCGCCTTTACAAGCACCAAGAGAAAGACAAAATATTATACATATAAATAACGTGAAAATTTTTCTAAACATAGCAAATCCTCTATTGTAATTTTTTCATTCTGTGTTAAAATATACTATACCTATAATATATAAGGGGATTTTCAAAATGTCAAGTATTAAGATACAGGCTTATTCTGCCGCAGAGGAAATAATTAGTATAGCAAAACTCAAAAAGGGCAATATATTAGTTGTGGGTTGTTCCACCAGTGAGGTTTTGGGAAGCAAAATCGGAACCGATTCTTCGCCTGAAACGGCAAAAGAGCTATTTGAGGGAATTTATGAAGCGGCAAACAAATACGGAGTTTATCTTGCGGCTCAGTGCTGTGAGCATTTAAATCGCGCTATCATAATCGAAAAATACGCAGTTCCGTTTTGTCAGGAAGTAAACGTTGTACCACAAAAGAAGGCGGGAGGCTCTTTTGCCACCTGTGCATATAATTCCTTTAAAGAACCTGTAGCGGTAGAGCATATAAAGGCAGACGCAGGACTTGATATTGGTTTTACCATGATAGGTATGCATCTAAAAGAGGTGGCTGTACCTGTAAGGCTTACCTATAATATAATAGGGGAAGCTACCGTTCTGGGGGCAAGAACAAGACCTAAATTTATCGGCGGAGAAAGAGCCGTTTACGACAAAAACAAACTTTAGAATAGTGCCTTTAAATCCCTGTTACCACTACATTTTGTGCCGAAAAAATTCTTTTAAAATTTTTTAAAAAAAGTTTAAAAAAGTTCTTGACAACGCAGTGGGTATATGGTAATATAATCAAGCGCCTTAAAAAAGGGGCGCGAGATGGACCTTGAAAATTAAACAACGACTAAGAAAAATTGGACCCGACAATTTTGATGAGAATCAAAGTAAATTAAGGACAAGATTAAGAGAA
>JAZNBQ010000053.1:0-7651 GCA_045587065.1 Acutalibacteraceae bacterium
AGTGGATTACCAATAGCGTCGTAGGTAATAGCCGTACCGTTGTAGCTTGTAAGTAAATCTGCCCAATTAGTATCAGCGTATCCGTAAGATTTCTCTACCGTACCGTTTTTAGAAACAGATAGAATATTACCGTTACTATAAATATAAGTATATACGTCACCGTTTGCACAGGTAACACTTGTAAGCTGATTAAGGCTATCATAGGTGTAGCTTTCGTAAAGCTCGCCATTTTTCTTTATCTGCGTAATATTACCGTTAGCATCGTAAGTATAACTGTAGGTTATACCGTTGGTTATAACCGAGCTAACCAAGGTTGTGGTTTTTTTATCACTGTCGGTAACATTAACGTAAGTATAGGTTTGGGTTTCGCCCAAGGGGGTTATTGTTCTTACAGAAAGTCTGCCTAAACTATCGTAAGAGTAATTTAAAACTTCGTTTCCGTCTAAGGTAACACCGTAAACGGTATCCGGCATTTCGCCGTTTGACATACTGCCGTAGCGGTAACCGTAGTTTTGTGTGCCAATGGCAGAGTGACGAGTAACACCTGTAAGATAATTAGTTTTATCTGCATAGGTATAATTAGCATAGGATTTTAGGGTTGTACCGTTAAAATTAGTGCCGTCAAACTCCCTGACACTTACAACTCTTCCGGCAAGGTCATAAACATACTTTGTACGGCTGCCTGTGAAATAGTCTATAAGTTGGGCAAGTCTGCCATCGTTACCGTAATAATACTGAACCTTAGCTGTTCCACTATTATTATAACTTTTTTCGGCTAATCGGTCAAGAGTATCATAAGAATAATTGACAAAATTTCCATTGCCGTAGGTTTGTTTACTAAGCAGCCCTTGAGCATTATACTCATAATCAGATAAATTGCTATATGCGGTACCGTTTCCAACCTGTATGCCTGTTTGTCTGCCAAAAGCATCGTAAAGTAATTTATACCTTGCGCTGTTGTTTACGTTAATATCTGTCAGGCGATCGTTGGAATAGGTATAGTTTACTGTACTGTCACCCGAAGAAACAGACAATAAAGCGTTGGTATTAGCATCGTATGTATAAGATGTTGAGTTGTTATTTACATCTGTTACATTTGTTAATGTACCTTTAGTTTCGTCATAAGTGTATGTAGTTACATTACCACTCTGGTCTGTTTGGGTGCTGACAAAATTTTTACTGTCAGTATAGGTGACCGAGGTAGATATATAGTCCTGCTGAGTTGCTCCGCTTGCTTCGGTAATATCGGGATAGAAGTACCAATGCTGACTTATATCATTTGATGCTCTGGTCCACTGTTTAAATGGTGAAGCATCTTCGTAACTTTTACTGGAATTAGGCTGACCGTCAATACACTTTGTATAGTTGCTTGACTTTGAAAGAATGCTAAAAGTACCGTCACCGTTTGCTTGTACTTTAAATTTAAAGGCATCGCCCGACGGTGAAGAAGATGTAATGATATCGGCATAATCGGTGTTGGCATTGTCTTTAACACCCATATACAGTCCGTCGAAGGACATAGATTTGAAATAGTATACATCTATTTCATTTGTAGATTCTAATACCCATATCTGATTTAAATTACCTTTTTTATAATGCCAATTACATACAGTCCCTTTGTTATTACCGTTATCTATAACATTGGCTGATTCAGCATTTCGGATAATATATTTAGCACCGGTTTCAACAGATAAAACGTGTTTATCTGCTTCTATTTTAGAAGTTAAGACATTACCTTTATCATCATAGGTGAAGGAATAACGCTGACCGTCGGTTGAAACAGCTTCAGTTAGATCAACTTCGTTAGAAGCGTAAGAATAAAAATATTCACTGCCGGAAGGGTTAAGCAATTTGGTCATCTGATTACCCTTGAACGCAAAGCTAGACTTTGCATTGGATATATCAACTACACTTGCAACGTTACCGTTATCATCATAATCATAGGTTTGTCCGAATTCCTCTTTAAAGCAGAACGCACCCGTTGTTAAAACGGTATTGACATTGTTATAGTAAACTATTTCAAAACAAATATAATCATAGTCTACAGGTGCTATAATTTCTCCTGAAACAAATTGCCATGTTTTTAGGTCATCATTAAGCTTAATGTCTTCTCTTCCGATAATAGAGCCTGACGAATTATAGAAATACAGTGAAAGAGCAAACTGCGGTTTATACGGATCATCATCTTTTAGATTATTAATAGGGGCAGAATCCCCTTTGATCCACGAGCCTATGCTGTAAACATCGCCTTTTTTTCCACCGCCGGTATAAATGTATTGAAAAAGTCCTACCCAAGATGCTGTGGGTGATCCCGCTCTTGAAACAGCATAAGAATATCCGGGCAAATCGCTTATGCTTGTTACAGTGCAGTGCGACGTCCAGGGAGTTAAACCGTTGGCTACATTTGGATTTTCCAGCATATTATAGCTACTTGCTCCGGCACCGTTCTCAAGCTGGAAATCATCGAACCAGGCCGTGCCGTAGGCGTTATCTCCAAATCCCTCAAATCCCGCAACGAAAGTTAATGTGTGGTTTTCCGGTAGGGTAAAGGTAAGGCTTACTCTTTCCCATCCGTCTGTTTTATTTACTTTTTCGATTTTTTGGGTATAAACAAGAGCTCCCGAGGAATCTCGGTATTCAACTCCAAGGTAAACCCCACTACCTGCTACTGTCTGACCTTCGGTATTTATATAACCGGAAAGTGTATATGTTCCTGCAGGTACACCCGAAAGGTTTTGCACCGTCATTACATTTTGTTTATTAGTTGACGGTTTATATATTTTTAAAGAATTTTTTGTTAAATTTCCCTTTGCTGTATCAATAGAAATAGTTGGACTGCCGGTGGAATCGGGGGCATAAGTCCAATAACCGCTACTGTAATCACGGGTGAAACCGGGATTTATAACATAATTTGTAACTGTTTTAACTACTCTGGATTCAGAAATAAGTTTATTTGCCTTGGCACTTGTACTATTACCAGCGTTATACTCAAAATACTGAGCAGAACCGTCGGTGTTGGATACAATACCCGTTGTCTGACCGTAGTCATTAAACTGGTAAGTATAGCTTCTGTTTTGAATATCGGTAACAGTTGTTTCATTTTGCTTATATGCAAATGAGTAGCTTTCTAGTAAATTTGCTTCACTTGTTCCAAAGTTTATATTAGTTACACGTCTTTGTGAAGAGCTGTCATAAGATATAGCAATACGTGTGCCGTCAATACCGCTAATGCTTTGCATTTGATTATCGGCATATACTATCGCACTGCTTTCAGAGTCTGAATAAATAATTTTTGTTAAAAGCCCGTCCCTATAGTGAAAGGAAGTTATACGTCCTGCGGGGTCTATAATTGAATCACAAAGGTAGGCATAATAATCGTGATAACCGTAAGTATATATTCTTCCAGCGCCGTCGGTAACCGATTTAATGCGAAGGTAGCCATCAACAGTTTCATACTGAACAGTTATGGAAACATTGTTTCCGTTGGTTATCTGAATAATATTACCGTCACTGTTGAAATACATTTTGTTTTTGTTTTTATCGGTTATACGGTAAGCAGCAGAGGTACAGGCTGAATCAGAACCCACCGTTATTATATCAAGTGTGTAACCCAGTCCGTCTTCATCTTTGCCGGAAGTAGAACTTGAACTTTCAAAATAAAACCAGTGAATAGTGCCATCAGAATCATTAAGATAATATTTATAATTATCATCCACGGTGTCACGGGTTTCTTCACGCAGAAAAATATGAAAATTTGTCTGCACGTTTTTTGCCATGTATGTATAGGGTGCTTTTTCCCCATTAGAGTTATAAACAAGAGAAATTGATACAGGCATAAGGTTTCCGCCATCGTCCTGCGTAAGCGGTTGTGAAAAAATAAGGTTACCGTTATAATTGTTTACGCTGACAGCGCCGTTTCTGCCTGCCGAAATACCTGTATAAGACCAATAATCTTCATATCCGGACATATTGCGGTAATCAATATAAAGTATAGGTCTGGCATCATCTCCGCTGTAATATGTGTTCAACATCCACGCCTTTGAAGAAGTAGTTTTTGTTGTTGATAATGAAATACCGTAATTTGCATATTCTCCGCTATACCAACCGCGAACTATATCGGTGATTTCAAAGTTAATAAATCTTCGTGGGCTGTTAGCTTCTAATACTATATAGTCGGTAATTGCAGATTCACAGTCAGGCTTATTGTTCCACGTTATAGTACTTCTGCTCCAACTTTCCAATACCCGTTTTGCATCAATTTGTAATCCGTTGTCACAGTCGTACAAGTAAAGGCTTGCAACTGCATTTACTACTGTATCGGCAACACCCAAAGATGGCAGAGCAGTAAAAGTTAAATAACTTTCGGTTTGCCCGTAGCCCGAAATATTACCGACATATAAGCTGGCGCTGTCCTGACCGCCGTGGCTTTGTCCGTATGTATAGTAATTTCTTGTGGGATATGAAGAACCCACAAACGCAGAATTTGCTTGGTCTCCTTTCTGTTCGGTTTTAATAACCGGATCTACAACTACAGGGAACACACGGTTTGAATCAGCAAGCCAGTTTGCGTCTAATGTAGTTGTAATTATGAAGGTATTATTTTTAATTTCTGATACAGCTAACGTTATATTTGCGGATATTTCACTATTAGCGTCGCTCATATAGGGTGCAGAAATTACATAAATAACTGCCCCGTCATCTGCTATAAGTTCTATGGTTTTACTGTCTGCTTGAACAGGAGTAAGTCCGTTTGCCTTATATTCAGATACAAATACAGTTTGTGTATCAGCTGTTTTAAGTATTATATTTTCTTTTAATCCGGAAGAACTTACAATATATTCAAAATCGGTGTTTTTGTAAACATCTTGATATAGTACACGAGAAGAAATTTTTTCAAGAGTTGAATCATCACCGTCATCGGTAATCTCGGTTACCTGTGCAGTACTCTTTTTTGCATTAATATAATACCATGACAGTTTATATCCGTCTTTTTCTATACGAACGAACTTTTGTCCGTTCGTTTTTTTAGAAAGTCTAACAATGTAATCTGCCAATGTGTTAGTAAGGTCTTTATCATTGTCGTTGTTTTCCTCTGTGTTAGAAGCAACCTCGGTGAGAGTATTATCATAGTCTGTCCATTCGCCGTTCTGCATAAAGTGAACAGGGACATCGTACTGGGCAGCTCTGTACGAGCCATCACTCATACGGAAATGCTTTACTGATTCTTCTCTTTTAGATATATCTTCACTAATTACATATGCAACAGCTGTTTCAGTTTGTGTTTCTGTTTCGGTTAAATCGTCTAATATTGATTGTGCCGAAACAGCTATGGGTATACTTTGCAAAATAATTGCAAAGGTTAAAATTATACTTATAACTTTCAAATAGTTTTTAATTTTCTTTGTCATATAAAATGCTCCTTTTGCTTAAGTGTCAAAAGGCTTTTCTGTACATTGGAAACACCCCTTTATATACTTTATTTCTTAATTTTAATTTACCACATTTTCCCTACACAGTCAATGGAATTAATGTAGATAAATGGATAAAATGAAAGACTGCCGGTTTTCGACAGTCTTTGTGTTTTTTATTCAGTTCGCAGGGCAACCACCGGGTCTTTCTTGGCTGCGCTTCTTGACGGTATTATACCTGCAATAAGGGTAAGCAGTACGCTTATTGCAATTAAGATAATGGCTACGGGCAGGGGAAGGTATGCGGAAAGATTTCCTATACCGGTAAAATAATGAAGAACTATATTAATAGGTATACACAGCAGATAGGTTATTACTACTCCCAAGGTACCGGATGTAAATCCAATGATAACCGTTTCGGCATTAAACATACTTGATACATTCTTCTTAGAAGCACCTATAGCTCTCAGTATACCGATTTCCTTAGTACGCTCTTGTACCGAAATTAAGGTTATAACACCAATCATTATGGAAGAAACAATAAGGGATACGGCAACAAAAGCAATAAGAACATAGGTTATTGCATTTATAATTGTGGTTACCGATGACATCATAAGTCCAACATAATCGGTGTAGGTGATTTTAGAAAGCTCATCAACGCCTGAATTATAATTTTCAATAGTTTCTTCAATTATGTCTTTGTTTTCAAAAGAAGAAGCATAAAGATTTATGGTAGAGGGCTTGTCAAGGTCAATATAACCAAGAGTCTTAAGGTTATCTTCATAGGTAGAGTCAGAAAAGACAAGGATTTCATCGTAGTAAACTGCGTACTGCTCGATAGTGTAAGAATTAAGAGAATTATCTAACATTTTAGAAAGCTGGGCATCACTTAAACCTATAACACCGGCAAGAGCAGACTGGGCATATTGAATCTTTATGCCTTCTCTTATAAACTCTTCATAAAGACCTTTTAGATCTTCCTCTGTCATAGAGGCAAAAAATTCATCAATTTCTGTTTCGTCCATACCCATTTCCTTGATAAGTGTTCCCTTAAGCTGCTCTTTAATTGTAGCTATGGAAACACCATCCATAGCAGACTTGACCTGATCATTTAAAAAGTCTTCTTTAGGTATGGAGATTATTTCTTTATAAGCCTTAGCTTTTCCTGCTGTATCAAGTTCGGATATATATCTTAAAAATTCGGTTTGTTTTTCTTCTAAAGTGAGGTTACCGGTGCTTTCTTTAAAGGGTAGACCTGTAAATATATCTACGTGAGGGGAGGAAAGCTGGGCCTCTATTGCTTCATCACCCTCGCTTTGCTCAACAATATATTCGGTGAGGAGTCGGGTATATCCTATTGAGCCGGAAAGCATTGAAGAAAGTGCATCTTCCTTAGGACGTATAATACCAGAAACTTTAAGTGGAATTGCGTTTTCATAAAGCATTTTTAGCCCTGTGGGTGACTCTCTTAAATCATGATACAGTCCGGTGTTTTTGTCTAATGTGTAGCAGTTGGAATTAAGAATTGTTCTGAACTCCATATTGCATATTTCCTCATAACTCCAGCTGTCGCCCTTATAGGTAAGCTCGGTTTTGTTAATAGCGGAGTCAACAATAGTGTCAATATCTGCCTTTGATTTAAGACCTAAGGCATAAAGAGTTATATCGTCAAGCTCGTTATTTTCGTCTAAAACAAGTATAATTTCGTTATACTGTGTTGGCCATGTGCCGTACACAAGATCATACTGGTTATACAGCATATCGTTAACAGGATTACCGTTATCTCCGGAAAGTATTTCTTGCCATAGTCCTGTAGACATGGGGCTTTGCATCATAGAAGAAAAAACACCACCGGAACTATCGGTTTGAGTATTTTCTTTATTTGTCATATTACGGGCAAAAAACTTCATAAGAATTTCGCTCATAAGTTCTTCTGTATCGGAAAGGATTATTTCACCGTCAATATTTTCGGTATATATAAGCATATCGGTATTATAGGTATACTGAATACCGTTAATTGCTTCTTTTAGTTTATTGTCTTCACTTTCTTTTGCGCGCTCTGCTTCAATATATTTTTTAAAAGCTTCAAGGTCGTTTTCACGGCTTTCAATACTGTTCATAGCATTAACAAAATCGTACAACGCAGGTTTTTGATAGACAGCATCTTTAGAATGTTCCGTTTCAGAGGTGGCACTGTCCATAAAGGTTTCCATAAGTGTAGCAAGGTCCATATGCTTTTCTTC